>DRPO01000233.1 GCA_011330835.1 Gammaproteobacteria bacterium
GGACAAGGGGAAACGTAACATGTTGGAAATCATTGTCTTTCCTCCTTTCTGTTCAACGAATAAGTCTTGGATGGCGTAACTGTATCGGGAGTCCGGTTCGGGCATCTGTCACTCAGATGACATTCCGGGACGATTAGAGGAACGGCATTGGGGCTGTGATCCGTTAGGCCGGTCTGGCTCTGAATTAGGCTATACTTTTCGCGATCAAGAATGCCCCATTCAGGCCGTGCGTCTTTTCGCCGATAGCGGCGTTGTAAAAACTTGCCATAACCCCACTATGCCTGCGTAATTGCGCCTTGCGCTCGACGAAAATCCACGCACCCTGAACGGGGCATCCTTGAACGCGAGAAGTCTATCGTTTGTCTTGGCAAATCCCGCATTGATCCCTCACGGTCGCCTTGGTAGAGTGCGCGAAATTGTCAAACTACGGCAATGACTGTAGATTAACCACCAAACCACCATGAAATTGGCAATGAATCTTCCTTCCTCGGCGACGAAAAGCAGTCTGGTTCTGGCGCTGTTTATCCTGTTTTCCGCTCCGTCCGGCGTCTTGGCGGAGCCAAAAAACCTTGATGAAATCGTCGATAAGGCGTTGCGGCTCAAGCCTGACCTGGAAAATGGCAAGAAGCTGTACCGCAATTGCGCCCTCTGCCATACGCCGGAAGGCTGGGGGTCTCCAGGGGGCCGTTTCCCGCAAATCGCCGGACAGCACCAGAGCGTCATCCTCAAGCAGTTGGCGGATATCCACGACGGCAACCGCGACAACCCCACCATGTATCCGTTTTCCGAGCGGGCGTTCGCGCAAGGGGCGCAGGCGCTGGCCGATCTTTCCGCCTATGTCGCCCGGCTGCCGATGGTGCCCAACAACACGGTGGGTCCTGGCGCGGATCTGGAGCTGGGCAAGAAGCTTTATCACGACAACTGCAAGAAGTGTCATGGCGCCAACGGCGAGGGCGATCCCGAAGAGTTCTATCCCCGCATCGCCGGGCAGCATTTTCTTTACCTGCTGCGCCAGCTCGAATGGATCAAGATCAAGAAACGCCGCAACGCCGACGAGAAAATGGTCAAGCAGATTCACGGTTTCGATCTGAAGGAGCTATCGGCCGTGGCCGACTACGTCTCCCGCCTCAGGCCCGACAAGACCTTGCTGGCGGATCACCTCGACTGGAGGAATCCCGATTTCAGGCGTGATTTCCGGACCGCGCAGAAGGCGCAGCGGGAGCTTGCCGAAGAGGGCGACAAGTAGCTTGCCCTGAGTAACGACTACAAATACCTGTTAAAGGAGGATTGAATCATGGCCGGAAGAAGCCTGTTGAGTTTTGTATTGATCCTGGCCCTGGGGGTCATTTTCACCGCGCTGTTCAACGTAGGCCTGCACGCGACCAACGAGGTCGAATTCTGCACTTCCTGCCATTCGATGAAATGGAATTTCGAGGAGTTGAAGGAGAATAGTCATTGGACAACCGCCTCCGGCGTTCACGCCACGTGCGCGGATTGTCACGTCCCCAAGTCATTCTTCCCGAAAATGGCGGCCAAGATCATGGCGGCCAAGGACGTTTACCACGAGATTCTCGGCACGATCAACACCAAGGAGAAATTCGAGGCGCATCGCTGGGAAATGGCCAGCCGCGTCTGGAAGAAGATGAAAGACACCAACTCCCGGGAATGCCGAAGTTGTCACTCCTTCGAGCATATGGATTTCAGCGAACAGGACAAGAGCGCGCGCAAGCGCCATGCCCGCGCCGAGGAACAGGGCCAGACCTGCATCGACTGCCACAAGGGCATCGCCCATGAAGAACCCGACGAGCCGGAGGACGAGGAAGAAGACGAAAGCTGATCGCATCCTTTCGGACCAGATCTGAAACCCCGGGAGCGCCGGCGTCCCGCCTGCAAAATATGCCTCTCGCGACCAGGAACACCCCATTCAGGCCGTGCGTCTTTCGCTGATAGCCGCATTGCAAAAACTTGACGCAGCCCCATTATGCCTGCGCTTTTGCGCTTTGCTCTCGACGAAAATCCACACGCCCTGAACAGGGTATTTCTGGTCGTGAGAGGTATATCCACGCAGGTTGAGCAATCCCGCATGGACTCTCCCGCCGCGACTTGTCCAAATCCTCCGGGTTCCTTATGCTTGTTCCATGCCCATGCTACCGGAACAACTCACCAAGGCGCTGGCCGATTCCACGCGGATGCGCATCATCTACCTGCTGTCCCAGGCTGGCGAACTCTGTGTCTGCAATCTGACCGAGACGCTGCAACAGGATCAGCCCAAGATTTCCCGCCACCTGGCCGTGTTGCGCAAGGCGGGGCTGGTCATGGATCGGCGCGATGGGCAATGGATTCATTACCGCATCCATCCCGATCTGCCTCACTGGGCCTTCGAGGTCATCCAGTATCTCGCCCAGGGGGCCATGTCCAAGCCGGTCTATCAGACTGATTTGCGCCGTCTCGACGCTTCATTGCCGGCGCGTTCTTCTCCCCAATGTGATTAGTCCGCAATTTCTCACAGGATCGCGGACCGGTTTTTAATATTCATTCTTCCATATATATATCATTTCATATATGATGCGTCCTGATTCGACAGGAGCGATCGCCGACGTGTTTGAAAAACTCGGAAACCTGGTGGCCTGGCAATGGCTGGGTCTGGCCCCGGACAGCGCCGCCGGCGCCGCCGTGCAATTCTTCGTCATGGACGTCGCCAAGATCTTTTTTCTGCTGGTGGCGGTCATCTACATCATGGGCCTGCTGCGCGCGTTGCTGTCGCCGGAGAAAGTGCGCGAATTTGTGCGCGGAAAGCCGAAATGGCTGGCGCGGACGCTGGCGATCCTGCTCGGCGCGGTCACGCCGTTTTGCTCCTGCTCGTCGGTGCCGTTGTTCATCGGTTTTGTCGAGGCCGGCATTCCGCTGGGCGTGACCTTCTCGTTCCTGATCGCCAGCCCGATGATCAATGAGGTCGCCGCCGTCATTCTGATCGGCATTCTCGGCTGGAAGCTGGCGGCGCTGTATATCGTGGCGGGGCTGGCGGTGGCCTATGTCGGCGGCGTCATCATGGAGTATTTCAAACCGGAGCGCTGGGTCGAGGACTACGTCTGGAAGATCCACATGGGCGAAAGCCATCTGCCCGAACCGGATCGCAGCCTGGCGGGTCGGCATCGCTATGCCATGGGCGAAGTGCGGGAAATCGTCGGCCGGATCTGGAAGTGGGTGCTGGCCGGGATCGCGCTCGGCGCGCTGTTTCACGGCTTCGTGCCACAGGGATGGGTGGCCGCGCATCTTGGCGGCAAGAACAACTGGCTGGCCGTGCCGGGCGCCGTGCTGCTGGGCATCCCGCTGTATTCCAACGCTACCGGCGTGATTCCCATCGCCGAGGCCATGCTCGGCAAGGGCATTGCGCTGGGCACCGTGCTGGCGCTGATGATGAGCATCGCCGCGCTGTCGCTGCCGGAAATGCTGATTTTGCGGAAGGTGATCCGATGGCCCGCGCTGGCGCTGTACGCCAGCGTGCTGGCGGTCGCCTTCACCCTGGTGGGCTGGGGCTTCAACCTCATCGCCTGAATCTGACCAATCGGAGGAACTCAACCGACATGACCGATCAACCCCAACTCCATTCATCCATCGTCGCGATGGTTTCGCTGTCCGCCGGCATCGCTTCGCGACATCCCGACATGGGCCTGTGCCAGCTGGAAAAGCTGCGTGACACCGGCATTCCGGAACACCAGATCGCCGCCGTCGTCGAAATTGCAAGGCACATCCGCGACGAAGCCTCGCAAAAGCTCGATGCCGCTTTCGACGAAAAGGCCCGCGAAACCGTGCCCGCCCCGGCTCCCGCCGAAGAATCGGCCGGTTGCTGCTGCGGAACCACCGCCAGCGGCCAGAGCTGTTGCTGAACCGGAGACAAGCCATGAAAAACATCAAGGTACTGGGCACGGGTTGCGCCAACTGCAAGACAACCCTGAAACTCCTCGACGAGGCGCTGAAGGCGAAAGGCGTCGACGCCGAATTGGAAAAGGTTGAGGACATGGGCGAAATCATGAGCTACGGCGTCATGTCCACGCCCGGCGTGGTCATCGACGGGCAGGTCGTTCACGCCGGCGGCGTTCCCGACCGCAAGACCATCGAAAGCTGGCTGGCGGGTTGAGCGGCATGGGCGAAGCCGGTTTCCAGCAGCGTCTCGACGGGAAATTTCACGGCATCCTGCGCTGGCCGCAACTGGACGCTCTGTGGGCGACGGTCACCGACGATGGCGATCCGTGGTATTTTTACCAGGTCGGCGACCAGCCCCCGCAAACGCCACTGCAAGACGAGGCGCTGAAAAAAGCCATCGATGCCCTCGACAGCCTGTTGCGGCGGGAGCACGACCACGACTACTGTGGCATCGTCTATGCCAACGACCCGGCGACCCCAACACTGATCAAGGTCTACGACCCCAATAATCTGGGAACCTCCTGCGGTTGCAGCGGTGAAAAATTCATCCCGCGCTGGATTCTCAGCCGGGACAAGCCCGACCGCGTCGAAGACCAGGCCCCTCTGCCAAACAATCGCAGGAAGTGGTGGCAAAAGCTGTTTTCAGGACAATGAGTCCCAAAATCCTCCAACGCCACGCTTCGCTGGAACCGTTTCCCGACACCCTGTTGAAGGCCGCGAAAATCGTATCGCTCAAGCGAGGGGAATTTCTGTTTCACCGCGGCGGTTCAGTCGATTCTGTCTTTTTCGTGCTCGAAGGGGAGATCCGTGGGGTTTCGAGGAAGCCATGGAAGAATCCGGTGACTTCGCCTGTTACTTCGCGATCTGTCTGAGCAAAAGCCTCAAGCAGCAATGCAGCCTGGCCGAGCGTCAGAGACTCAATCGGCGCTCGGATAACGTCTTGATGGCCCGTGGTTTTTATGTGACGATTGGCTTCCCGCAACGCTTGTCGGGCAGTCATTTCACCATGAATGATACGGAGACGAGACAACTCATTGATCTTCTCGACAAAAGCATAGACAAGGAAAAAGCCAAGGTATTGCTGACCCGGCCAGGAAGGCGAGGCCCATTCAGTGAATCGAAGTTTATCGCTAACAAGGAAGGTTTTTTGAGATTTGGCATAGAAATCATGAAGGCTGCCTATGCCGAAAAGAAAGAAAAGAATGTGGTGCCGGTCGATATCAAATGTCTGTTGTTGAAGGATTCGAATATCGTGTTCGACAAGTTCGAACGGCATAAATTCGACGATGCCAAGAAAAAGACGTTTTTCTACAAAATACTGGATGCTTTGCTCGATATTATCATCGTCGGGATCCTCGTCGTGGTTTTCGTTGTGGGTGTGTATTGGCTCGTGGGGTTATTGTTCCGTTGAGTGTCGAGGTCGACAGCCTGCCACTCGTTGACTGTGTTTCTGCCGCCAGGAAATATTCTGGTCGCAGCCGGGACAGGTCGGTTGTACCGCCTTTCAGTGAGGAATCGTCAGATATAGCGGCGCCGCTTGAAGGAGCTGGTTTTCTCGTAATCCGCCATGCTGCCGGATCTCGCTCGACAAGACCATTTGTCAATAGTTGCAAAAGTACTCGCACCCTGTGTCCCGATATGCGGTTTTCCCCCTCACCCTAACCCTCTCCCCAAAGGGGAGAGGGGATTATTGGGAGCGCCACCGTGACTGCGAGAATATACGCAACGATTAATACGTCTATACTTCTCGGGCCCAAGAATACCCCATTCAGCCACGGCCTGAGTTTTTCAGACCATTGCGAAGAATTTGTCCGATGCATCGGACGCGCCGGCGCTGACGATTCGACTTTCTGAGTGGCGCGTGATGGTCAAAGGCAAGCAACGACCGCTCAAGCTCAAGTCCGAGTGGGCGAAGGAGTGGCGGAACCACAAGGCGTCAAAAGCCGCCAGGCTGGCGTTTCGCTGGGCGACCATTCGTGTCCGCACTCCGGGCAGACAAGCAGAATGCCGTCCTCGTAAGTGTATTCGGAATTGCACTGTGGGCAGGGGGGTAGATCACTCATCGTGGGCTTCGTGGTTGGGCGCGGTCGGATGGATCCGCGAAAGCGAGAAGTATACCTTTCCTCCCGGGGAGCGAGAACTGACGGCAAGAGCGCTCTGGTTGGCGTCTTCCTGGCGCGGGAGGTTGTTCGGCGCGCGCTATATCGGGTCGAGCCTGCGCAGCGCCGCGGGGGCCAGTTTCAGATCCGCCAGCGATGAGAGCAGGGCCTTGAGAAAGCTGGCTTCCTCTTCGTAGACGAGTTTGTAGTACTGCACTTTCATGGTCAGCGCGCTGCCGAGGATGATGGCGCCCAACGTGAGAATGGAGCCGAGGGCGAGGGTGGAGAAGCCGCTGATCCCCTGGCCGATGGTGCAGCCGAGCGCAAGGACGCCCCCGACGCCCATGAGCATGGCGCCGATGGCGTGGGTGATGAAGTCGCGCCAGGAGGCGAACCATTCGAGGCGGAAGGAGCGGCTCATCAGGGACCAGAGCAGGGAGCCAAGGACGACGCCGAGCACGGCGACCAGGCCGAAGCTGACGAGATTGGACCGCAGGCCTTCCTTGAGGTAGCCGTAAGTCTGGCCGATGGGGTTGATAAAGGTGTACGACTGGGGGCTGACGGAGCGCCCAAGCGCGGGCTTGCCGGCCTCGGAGTCGCTGAGCATGTCCCATTCCTCGTAATAGCTGGCGAGCGTGTAGAGCGAGTCGTCGGCGTTGATCTGGATGCCGCTGGTGACGTACCAGCCGGAGAGGACGATCAGGCCGATAACGACGCCGCCGAGAATATTGTCGAAGGAGCGGCGAAACGCCCGGGAGCGAAAGACGTAGATGAACAGCAGCGCGGAGACCAGCAGGCCGGCGCCGAGCCGGAAATAGCGCTTGTTGTCGCCGCCGAGCAGCGCGCCGATGTCCTGCTCGCCGGAGAGGGGGATCGAAGCGGCGCGAATCCAGTGGTAGAACAACAGGCTGAATAGGGTCTGGTCGCTGCCGGGCAGCGGGTTGATCATGTACCAGGCGACCAGCGCGATAATGGCGAAGACGACGATCGATTTGAGGTTGCCGCCGCCGATCCGCACCAGCGTCTTGTTGCCGCAGCCGCTGGCGAGCGTCATGCCGATGCCGAACAGCAGGCCGCCGAGAAGATTTTCACCGATGATCAGTTGACCGTTGCGATAGGGCGGAAAGGCGCTGCTGACGCTGATCACGCCGCTGAATTCCAGCACGGTGACGCCAAGGGTGGCGATGGCGATGGCCAGCAGCCAGGCCCGGAAGCGTCCCAGATCGCCGATATTCACCGCGTCCGAAATCGCGCCCATGGTGCAGAAATTGGTCTTGTTGACGACGGCCCCGAGAATGATCGAGGCGACCAGCGTCGAGCCGAGCAGAAAGGCGTGCGCCGAGGCGAAGGAATCGAAAGTCATGGGTTCTCCGGTGCGGGGTTTTGTCGTGATGATGACAAACCGCACGACGAACTTCCAAATCATTGTGATTTGTGCGGGATTGGTTGACGTTTCGCGGTGGTGTCGTCTTTTCCGTGCCGGGAAGAGAGTTGAATCGAGCCTGACCCGGATTTCTGGATCCCGGCGTTCGCCGGGATGACGGTGTTGGGGTTATCGGGATGAGGGCCTTGACCTTGCGGGGGATTCAGGAATCAATCCACCCGCCTGTCGACCAAGGGATCTCCGGATACCCCGCACCGCGGGTTAATTGCTAAACTGATGGTGTTTACATACCAATGAGGCCAAGCATGCTGTCACCTGTCCGGATTGTTCTGGCGTTGTTGTTCCTGCTGGGTGGCCTGGCGCACGCCGCTGGCCGGGATCCCGGCGTCTATTTTTTCCAGGAAACTTTCGGCAATCTTCAGGATGAACTGGAGACGGCGAAAGAAGAGGGCAAGCAGGGCGTCATGCTCTTTTTCGAGCAGGATGATTGCCCGTTCTGTCACCGGATGAAACGCATGATTCTCAACCAGCCGGATGTGCAGGCGTATTTCCGCCAGCATTTCAGAATCATCAGTATCGACATCGAGGGCGATTTGCCGCTGACGGATTTCAACGGCAGGGAAACCACGCAGAAGGATTTTTCGTTCAAGCAGCACCGCGTTCGGGCGACGCCGGTGATCGCCTTTTTCGATCTCGACGGAAAAAGGATCGTGCGTTACACGGGGGCGGTGGGCGACAAGGCGGAATTCCTGTTGCTCGGCAAATTCGTCGCGGAAGGACATTACAAGACGATGCGGTTCACGCGCTACAAGCGGGAGAACCGCAAGCGATGATCGCCCGATGAGGACAATCCGCCGATTGCTGTTTCTGCTGGCGGGTTTCGTCGGCGTGGCCCTGGCGGGGCCGGATCTGCCCGATCCACTGACGCTGGACGCCGCGCTGGCGGCTGTGGATGAGGAACACCCATTGATCGCGTCGGCGCGGGCCGAGGCGGCATCGGCGGCGGCGGATCAGGCGCTGGCGGCGGCCCGCGACGATCTGAATCTCGATCTCGCGATCGAGGCGCGCCGGGTCGAGTCCTACGAGTCCAGCCCCTACCGCGATCACGACGACTCTCACGCGTTCATTCGGCTGCGCAAGACGCTGTATGATTTTGGCCGGACCCGCGAGGGAATCGCGGCGGGGGAGAAGTTGCGCCGCGCCCGGGAAATTCTGGTTCGGCACAGCAAGCAGCGGTTGCGGCTGGACATCATGCGGCGGTTTTTCGATGTGCTGCTGGCCGACCTGGAAGCCGCCCGCGCCAATGAGGCGATGTCGATTTCGTTTGTCCGGCTGGACAACGCCAGGGAAAAATTCAAGCTGGGCGAACTTTCCGATATCGACGTTTTGCGTTTTGAAAACCGCTATCAGTCCGATCTGCTGGAACGCGGTCGCGCCGAGGATCATCAACGGCAGACGCGGGCCCGACTGGCGCTGACGCTGAATCGTCCCGACGACCTGCCCAGCGATGTGGAAGCGCCGGAACTCCCCGGCCTGAAAAAAGCCTTGCCGGATTATGACGCGTTGCTCGCGGAGCTGTACCGCAACAATCTGACGCTGGCCGCGCTGCGACTGGAGCGGGAAAGTCTGCTGGCGGCTGTCGAAGCGGAAAAGGCGGAAGGGCGGCCCGATCTGTATGTGCAGCTCCAGGCCAACGCCTGGCGGCAGGAGACCGGTTTTCGCCGTCCTTTTTCCGCCGTGCTGGGACTGGATATGCCGCTGTATCGCGGCGATCGCACCCGCGCGGCGGTGGCCGGAAAAAAGGCCGCGCTGGCGCAACTCGATGCGGAAGTCCGGCGCACGCAATTCACCCTGCGCCAGCAATTGCTGGAAACCTGGCAGTCGATCCAGACCCTGCAAAAACAACTGCATCGAGCTGAAGTCCAGCGGGATTTTCGCGATCTCGACCTGGACCGCGCGCGCGCCCGCTATGAACTGGAAATGGACGCCAATCTGGGCGACGCGATGACCCTGCAAAGCGCCGCGCGCAAATTCGCGGCGCAAACCCGATTCGATCTGGCGCTGGCCCGGGAGCGGTTGGCCCAGTTGACCCAAAACCCTGCCTACAGCGCCCTGCAACCCTCGACGGAGACGCCGCCATGAGCCTGGATCCCTCGCGCAAATTGTTTGGAACCCCGATTTTCCTGTTGGTTTTGACGATGCTCTTCGCGGCTCGAGCGCTGGCCGATTCGCCCGCCGCCCGACTGGAATGGGCCGAAGTCGTTCCGCTGTCATCGCCGTTGAGTGGACGTATAGACACGATTCGCGTCAAGCCGGGCGAGCGGGTCAAACAGGGGCAAATACTCGCGACCCTGGATGCGCGTCCCTACAAGGCGGAATTGAAGCGCGCCAGGGCGGTTCTGCGGGGGTTGAAAAGTCGCGCCGATGAAGCCCGCCGGGAACTGGATCGCGCCAGGGAGCTTTTCGAGCGAACCGTGTTGTCGAAAACCGATCTGCAACAGGCCGAGATCGATTTCGACTTGGCCGAAGGTAATTGGCTGCGCGCTCGCGCGGAACTGGAAAAGGCCGAAATCGACCTGGAGTATACCCGCATCCGGGCGCCGTTCAGCGGGGTGGTCGCCGCGATCGAGGCCAGCCCCGGCGAGGTTATCGTCAATCGTTGCCAGGCGACGCCGGTCGTTCGTCTCGCCCGCGGCGGACGCTGGCTTGCGCGATTCAGTTTCGCCGGCGCCTCCGGGCTGCGGGTCGGCGATGCGGTCAAACTCCTGCTTGACGACGAGGCGCTCAACGGGCGCGTGGGGCGAATTCACAATGCGGATCGCAATGTCGGGATTGTCGAAGTCGTTGTCGACAAGGAAGGGGAACTGGCGGGGAAACTGGTGAAAATCCAAAGGCCCTGAACGGGGGCCCGTCCGTCATTCCGGGCTGAGTGGAGCGAAGACCCGGAATCCAGAACGAGGCCATGGATTCCCGCTTTCGCGGGAATGACGGGGTGGGCGGGAATGACGGGCGGGGTTCGGCGATGAAGTGAAACGCCCACCGTATCTCCCTGCGCAAGCTGGGTGAGGGCTTTGGATCCTCTTGACTCAACGGCGTTGCGACGCGCCTCATCTCGGGATATAGGGTGCGGTTCTCCCCCTCACCCTAACCCTTTCCCCCAAGGGGGAGAGGGGACTATTGGGATCTCCCAAAATTGTGA
>DRPO01000234.1 GCA_011330835.1 Gammaproteobacteria bacterium
GATGGAAACGACGTCCTCGATGGGAATGGCCGGATCGTCGGTTCGGCGCGGAGCTACTGGCTGCCCGAGGGCGACAAGGCGGACGGCGCCGAGGTGGCGGCTGGCGGCGCGGCGCGATTGCTGGAGCTGGATCGCAATCTTTGGGTCAATGACGACACGGACGCCTTGATCCCGTTGACGGTGGACAACGTAATCGAGCATGACTGGGTCGATCCGCCCGAATCGGGCTCCGACGGTCTTGCCGCCGAAGTCAGAACCCGTCTGGTGAATTTTATCCGGGGCGTCGATCCCGAGACGGGCGATACGCCCCGTCGCGTCATGGGCGATGTTCTTCACTCCCGCCCAGTTGTGGTGAATTACGGGCGCAATCTCACCGGAGAGCAGACCCGATCGTCGCTGGCCGGCCAGGTCGTGTTCGTGGGAACCAACGAGGGCTATCTGCATGCCTTTCGCGTCTTCGATGGTCGGGAGTTGTTCGCGTTCATGCCGCGAACCCTGCTCCGCAATGTCAAGACGCTGTACGACAATGTCTCGCCCGCGGGAACGGTCGAACATCCCTATGGCATGGATGGCGAGATCACGGTCTGGGTCAACGATGTCGATCGCGATGGCGTGATCGACCAGACCATGCGCGGCGATCGGGACCGCAATGGCGATCGACGGATCGACTACCGGGATCGGGATTTCATCTGGCTGTTTGCCGGCATGCGCCGCGGCGGTCGGAACTACTATGCGCTGGATGTCACCGATCCGACCCATCCGGAACTGAAATGGGTCGTTCGGGGGGGCGAAGGGGACTTCGCTCTGCTGGGACAAAGCTGGGCCAAGCCGGTTCTGGCGACAGTGGAACTGGCGGGCGAGCGTCGCTCCGTGCTGGTGGTCAGTGGCGGCTACGATCCGGCGATGGATGTTGTGGGTCAAGAGGCGCGGCGCGCGGACGACCAGGGTAACGCGATCTTTTTCATCGATCCCGACACCGGCGAGCGGCTGTGGTGGGCCAGCGCCGCCGGCGCGGATCTGAATCTGCCGGCGATGACCAACGGTATTCCGGCATCCACGCGGGTTGTCGATATCGATGACAACGGCATCGCCGATCGGCTTTACGTCGCCGACGTGGCGGGCCGGATTTTTCGCATCGACCTGCCGGACAGCGCCACCCGGCGTATCAATCAGTCCCGACTCAGGAGGGGCGACGAGGGCTTGAGGCCCCAGGGCGTGTTGTTCGCCGACCTGTCTTCCGAGGATGGCGTCGCCAACTTCCGGCGTTTCTATTATGAGCCGGATGTCTCGATTTTCAGGCGCGCTGATCAGGCGTTTGTCGCGGTCGCCATCGGTTCCGGGTACCGTGCGCATCCATTGCTAAAGAGCGCGGGCGCGGCCCAGAACCGACTTTATGTCCTGCGGGATCCTTATCTGTACGCCGTGCCGCCGGCGGATCGCCAACCGCTGCGCAATCGCGATCTGACGAAGCTGGTGAGCGAGCGAACGACGGTTGGCCGCAATGGCTGGTATCGGGATCTTGACCGTGACGCCGGCGAGAAGGCGTTGGCTCGGGCGGTAACGTTCAACAACACGGTGTTCTTCACCACGTTTCTGCCCTCGACCAATCCGCCGGCGGACGTCTGCTCCACTTCGTCGCACACTGGCAAGGTTTACGCGTTGAAACTGGCCAGCGGCAAGCCAGCGATCAATTTCGCGGATATCGGCAAGAAACCCTCGACGCTGTCGGACGCGGTGATTTCGATCGACACGCCGGACATTCTTTCCGAAGTCTATTTCAACCTGTCCAGCGGCGATAACGATGCGCCGGTGGTGGACGCCTTCATCGGCGCGCGCTTCCAGAAACTGCTTTCGCGCACCCAGCTGGAAGTGATTCGCAAGGTGTACTGGCAGGAACAAGTGAACTGATGGAGCTGACAATGAAAAAAGGATTCTCATTGATCGAACTGCTGGTCGTCGTGGCGATCATCGGCATATTGGCGTCGGTCGTCTATCCCTCCTATTCCAACTACGTTCGGCGCGCCAACCGGGCCGACGCCAAGATCGCGCTCACCGAGCTGGCGCAACGCCAGGAGCGTTATTTCACCGAAAACCTGCGCTATGCCGATAACTTCACCTCGCTGGGCGTGGTCCGCGGCGCGGGCGACGGCGCGCCGATCTATGTCGATGACAACAATGGCCAGCCCGATACCACCGAAAACAATCAGGACTACAAGATCCGGCTGATGAACGTGTCGGCGACGACCTACACGCTGAACGCCACCGCCAACAGCGTCAGACAGAAAAAGGATACGAATTGCCTGTGGCTTTCGATTGCCCACACGGGCTTTCAGGACGCCTCCTCGCCCGAATGTTGGGAGCGGTAGCCCGGATTTCTCACGCAGAGGGGAGGCTGCCTAATGGGGTAGATCCAGCAGGAAGCCAATGCCCCCAAGCGCCGGCATTGCCGCCGCCAACATGGCCAGGACATCTCTACCGGGCGTCGCTCATCATGGACCGTCAACCCGGCGAACGCCGGGATCCAGATCAGGCCCGCAGCGCTTGCATCAATAAGAGGCAGCGTCCCACGCAAGAAACTGATTTCACGGCGCGTTGAGCGTAGGCCCTGTCGCGTCGAGCGTGGACTGAAACAGGGTCCCCCCGGACGGCGTCTCGGGTTGCCAGCAGTAGGTTCTGAACTCGCCGCCCGCGATCAGGCGGGTGGCGGCGCAGCCGGCATCGAGAAGCGCGGCGTCGGTCGTGGCCGGGGCGGTGATCAGCGATTCCAGTTGAGCGTCAGCCACGGACAGCGCGAGGGCGGGTTCGAATCGGGTCGCTTCAAGGGCTTGATCCGACACAAATCGTTCCGAGTCGGTGAGTGGGAGCGTTTCGGTGTTGGGGACGTCGGTTTTCCACAGGCTGCTGTCATCGCCGCAGAGGCTGGCGGCGGGATCGTCCTGGCACGTTTGGCGAGCGTCGATGTTTCCGGAGGAGCCCAGTAGCAGTCTCGTCAGCGTTGTATTGCCGCTGATCAGCGGATCGTTGCCCTGGCGAGCGCGGATGAAGCCGCCCGAGACATCGGCTTGAGCGTCCCAGCTGGTATGCGAGTAACCCACGGCGTCGGCGGTCCGTTCGTCGGCCTGGACGATGGTTGCGCCCGCTTCATTGGCGAGATTCAGCAGAAATATTCGGGCGCTGTTGGCGTTTTGATCCACCGTTCGCAGAGTGAGCCTGTCCCGATTCGAGAACAGGTGGGTGGTTTGCGTCACCGGTTCGTCTCCGTCGCCGGGTCCCCGTCGACAAAGTAGTCGCGCCGTTTCCCCGTCGCCAGCCGTATCGACAATCAGTTGAATCCGGTCGCCTCCGGCGGTTTTCCGCTCGATCGAGATTCGTTCGGGGAATGGGACGTTGGCGTCATTGACCGTTAGCGTGATCGCGCCAA
>DRPO01000235.1 GCA_011330835.1 Gammaproteobacteria bacterium
AAGGCGTAAAAACGCAGGCATAGTGGCGCTACGTCAAGTTTTTACAACGCAGCTATCGGCGAAAAAATGCGCGCCATGAATGGGGTATCCTCAATCGCAAGAGGTATAAAAAAGACAAATGGTGAGAAATACGAATTTAGGTATATAATCGCCCGAATGCTTCTTACCCCCCATCATTACCCCATCGTCCCAAACAAGGAGGAACTAAATGAGCGCACTTTTTTCCGCAGAATGGATGGAAGCTTTCAAGAACGCCTGGAACGCCGAACCCGAACTGGCGGGAGCCCTTGAGAAAATCGGTTTCAACTCCGTCATTGGCTACGGCTTCCCCGACGAAGACGCGCCGCGAGGCGTCCTCACCGTCGAAAACGGCCAGGCGGTATCCGGCGAAGCCTACACCGGCCAGGAGCTGAACTGGGACATCCGCGCCAAAGAAGCGCAATGGACCAAATGGATGTCCAAACCCCCGGGCATGACCGGACTCGGCCTCGCCTTCACCACCGGCAAAATGAAATTCGTCGTGGGCGACTACGGCGCCATGATCAAGGATCCCCGCATGGCCAAGCCCTTCATCAAAAGCTTCTCGGTCATGGCGCAAGTCTGACGCCAAACCATGCCCGGCCTGTTCAAGACGACCGAAAGGTCGGACAAGGGCGCGTCCTTCCCCCTGGCGGACGCCCTCTCGTCGCTCAAGTACAACAGCGACGGGCTCATCCCGGCCATCGCCCAACAGCACGACACCGGCGAAGTGCTGATGATGGCCTGGATGAACAAACAATCCCTGCAAGAAACACTGGAAACGGGCCGAGTCTGCTTCTGGTCCCGCTCGCGGCAAAAGCTCTGGCGCAAGGGCGAATCCTCCGGCCAGATCCAGCGCCTCAAAGCCATCCGCGTCGACTGCGATGGCGACACCCTCCTGCTCAGCGTCGACCAGACCGGCCCCGCCTGCCACACCGGGCGGAAAAGCTGCTTCTACAACCTGATCAAGGACAACGAGATCCTGGTCGAATCCGAACCGCTGATCGACCCCGACACCCTCTACGGAAAATGAAAAAACTGCTCATCGGCCTCGTCAAGCTCTACACCCTGCTGATCAGCCCATTCATGCCCCCCACCTGCCGCTACACCCCCACCTGCTCCGCCTACATGGTCGAAGCCCTCGAAACCCACGGCCCCCTGCGCGGACTCTGGCTGGGCCTCAAACGCATCCTGCGCTGCCACCCCCTCCACGAAGGCGGCCACGACCCCGTCCCCCGCTGCCCCCACAAACACTAACCCCGCCCCGCACCTTCCGTCGTTCCGGGCTCAGCGCAGCGAAGACTCGGAATCCAGAAAATGACTCTGGACTCCCGCCTTCGCGGGACGGATCGCATCGTAACGATGCAACGAAATTCCATCATTTTGAACCGAGCACCCACCCTCCCACTCCCCGTCATTCCGGGCTGAGTGGAGCGAAGACCCGGAATCCAGAAAAAGACTCTGGATTCCCGCCTTCGCGGGAATGACGAGGTGGACTGCCCAACAGTTCTCGTGGCTTCCTCGACATCAACCCGGGGTATGCGAGCCCGAAAAAAATATGCTAGCTTCTGGCGTTTGTGGATCGGAAATCATCATGCCGGAAACCCCGCGAAAAATCCTGGTCACCAGCGCTCTGCCCTACGCCAATGGGCCGATTCACCTGGGCCACCTGGTGGAATACATCCAGACCGACATCTGGGCGCGATTCCAGCGCGCCCAGGGCAACGATTGCGTCTATGTCTGCGCCGACGACGCGCATGGCACGCCGATCATGCTCAAGGCGCGCGAGGAGGGCATTACCCCGGAGGAGCTAATCGAGCGAATCTCAAAGGAACACCAGCGCGACTTCGCCGATTTCAATATCGCCTTCGACCAGTTTTACAGCACCCATTCGCCGGAAAACCGCGAACTCTCCGCCTACATCTACGAGCAGGCCAGACAACAGGGCCACATCGCCGTCCGCTCCATCGAGCAAGCCTACGACGAAGAAGCCGGCATGTTTCTGCCAGACCGCTTCATTCGCGGCGAATGCCCCAAATGCGGCGCGCCGGATCAATACGGCGACTCCTGCGAAGTCTGCGGCGCGACCTACGACCCGACCGAGCTGAA
>DRPO01000236.1 GCA_011330835.1 Gammaproteobacteria bacterium
CCAGATCACGCTGTTTTGCATGTACCCGGCTCAGGCTGCGCACGCCGTGAGGCGAAAGGAACTGCGTCTCGTCCAGCAGCCTTTCCAGAATACGTGGCAACATACGTTCGTCCACCAGCGCCAGCAGGTGCTCACCGCGACCATTTTCCCATGCCGGGCAGGCACAGATGCTCTTGCCGTGAAACAGGCCGCCCTTGTGTCGCTGCAACAGTTTCCGAAAACGTGGGGCGTTTTTCAGCAGTCGCTGATCGATGACTTCACAGGCGAACAGCGGAATCAGTCCCACCCAGGAATAGACATCGATGTGGTGGCCAACGCCTTCAGGCGTGGTAATGACATCCTTGAAAAAGCCCGCCTCGGCATCCCACAGAGACAGCCCGTTTTCGCCGCCGCCGGCAATGGCATCCGCCAGCGCCAGAAACTGTTCATAGCACTGGATGGCGATATCCTCGTATTCGCTGTGCCGGGTCGTGATCTCCAGCGCAATGGCGGTCATGTTGAGGGAGAACATCGCCATCCAGCCGGTGGCATCGGCCTGACGCAGGTTGTATCCCCGTGGCAACGATTCGGAACGGTCGTAGACCGAAATGTTGTCGAGGCCGAGAAAACCGCCTTCGAAAAGGTTCAGCCCATCCTTGTCCTTGCGGTTGATCCACCAACTGTAGTTGAGCAGCAACTTGTGGAATACGCGCTGCAGGAAACTGATATCGCCCTCGCCCCGCTGGATACGCTCGCCGCGAAAGACCTTCAGCGCCCCCATCGCCTGCACCGGTGGATTGACGTCGGAGAAATCCCACTCATAGGCCGGGATCTGACCGTTGGGGTGGAGGTAGCGTTCGCTCAGCATCAGCTCGATCTGATCCTTGGCGAAGTCCACATCGAACAGCGCCAGAGTGGCGCAGTGATAGGCCAGATCCCAGGCGGCGAACCAGGGATATTCCCAACTGTCGGGCATGGAGATGATGTCGGCGGCGCGCAGATGACGCCAGGCGTGATTGCGGCCCTTTTTTCGCTCCTCGGGCGGCGGAATGAGGTCGCCCTGTAACCAGCGATCCACGTCAAAATGGTAGAACTGCTTGTTCCAGATCATCCCCGCCAGCGCCTGGCGCATGATCTGCAGATCCTCGCCATCGCCGCCTGGTAGCAGCTGTTCGTAGAAACGATCCGCTTCGGTGTAGCGCAGCGCGAGCAGCTTGTCGTGACCGGCGAAGGGCTTGCGCAGCGCGCGGGCGGAGAGGACGAAATCTCGGTAGGTCTGTTCGCCGCCTGCCAGCTCGATCTGCATCCAGGCAGCGCATTTGCTGCCCTGTGATGCCGGGTTGATTGCCGCCTTTTCATCATTGATGAGGAAGCGGTGAAAGGCGTCCTTGACGTAGGGCGTGGGGTTTTCATCGCCCCACAGCAATGCCTGATTGGATTCGTTTTCGGTAAACAGCAGCTGCGCCTCCTCGCTGCCGTAGAAAAAATAGTCGCCGAGCGTTGAATGCTCTGCCGACACGGCAAAGGATGCCTTGTCAGGAGGCGTCGTCATCGCCAGCTGTGGTCGTTCGGTCTCGTTTTCCCAAGACCAGGTATTGCGGAACCAGAGCTGGGGAAGCAGATGCAGCGTGGCCGCATCCGGGCCACGATTGGTGACCTTGATGCGGATGTGAATCTGATCGGGCGATGCCTTGGCGTAGAAGACTTCCACATCCCAGTAACGTGATTCATCGAAGACACCGGTATCGAGTAGATTGTAGCCGGGCTGCTGGCGATCACGGCGCAGGTTTTCCTCCACCAGATCTTCGTAGGGAAAGGCCGCCTGCGGATATTTGTAGAGGAATCGCAGCCAGCTGTGGCTGGGGGTGGCGTCGCGGTAGAAATAGTATTCCTTGACGTCCTCGCCATGGTTGCCCTGATTACCGTCGAGCCCGAAGGCGCGCTCCTTTAGAATGGGATCGCGCCCGTTCCACAGCGCGACCGCAAAACAGAGCCGCTGCTGCTCGTCGCAGATGCCGCCCAGGCCATCCTCGTTCCAGCGATAGGCGCGGGCAGGGGCCTGCTCATGGTTGAAATAGTCCCAAGCCTCACCATCGGCGCTATAGTCCTCACGCACCGTGCCCCAGGCTCGTTCAGCGAGGTAGGGGCCCCACAGACGCCAGTTCTCCCGCGCCTTATGCTGGGCCTTGAGGCGGTTTTGCTCGGCATTGGCGGTTGTTTTCATTGTTGTTTTTTCACATGGGCGCATTTGCGCCAGCTGCGGCCATCGTTGTGCAGCAACGCATCAGCCTCGTCAGGGCCCCAGCTCCCGGCCGCGTAATTGGGAAAGCTGCGTGGCGGTAGCGCGCTCCAGACATCGAGAATGGGTTCCACCAGCGACCAGCCGCTTTCGATGATATCGGCCCGCTTGAACAGGGTGGGATCGCCGCTGAGGCAGTCGTAGATCAGCGTTTCATAACCGGTGGTGGGCGCCTGGCCGAAATAGTCGGCATAGGTGAAGTCCATCTCTACCGGGCTGAGCTGGGGAATGGGGCTTGGCACCTTGGTATTGAAGCACATGCCGATGCCCTCATTGGGCTGTATGCGCAAAATCAGGACATTGGGTGGAATGTTGGCTCGCTTGACCAGTGAGTCCTTGAACATCATGTTGGGGGCATGCTTGAACTGGATGGCAATCTCGGTATAGCGGCCGGCCATGCGCTTGCCGGTGCGCAGATAGAAGGGCACGCCCGCCCAGCGCCAGCTGTCGATCATCAGTTTCAGCGCGACGTAGGTTTCGGTGGCTGAGCCGTCGGCGACCCCAGGCTCATCCCGGTAGGCCGGCGCCATGCTGCCATCGGCCAGTTCACCCGCGCCATACTGCCCGCGCACTGCTTGCGTCAGCACCTCCTCGGGTTCCAGCGGCTGAATGATGCTGAGAATCTTGGCTTGTTCGTTGCGGATGGCTTCGCCGTTGAGTGCATTGGCCGGTTCCATCGCGACGACGGACATCAAAGCCAGCAAGTGATTGGGCAGCATGTCGCGCAGCGCGCCGGCCTGATCGTAATAACCCGCGCGATTTTCGACGCCGACGGTTTCGGCCACGGTAATCTGCACATGATCGATATAGCGGCGGTTCCAGATCGGTTCCACGGTGCTGTTGGCCAGCCGATACATCAGTATATTCTGCACCGTCTCTTTGCCGAGGTAGTGATCGATGCGGTAAATCTGCGGCTCGGCAAATGATTCATGCAGCACCC
>DRPO01000237.1 GCA_011330835.1 Gammaproteobacteria bacterium
ACCGCAAATGGAAGACGGATAACCGTCGGTTGCGGCTGAAACACTTCAGGAATAAGGGGTTGCTTTCCCTTCTGGACTTCTATCCTCCGCCTGTAATGCGCAACTGAGCACTCCCCTTCGGGGGCAATCTACGCGGAGCCGCCCGTTGCCTGAAAGGGGCACGATGGTAAATAGGGGGAATTGACCCCCTTGCGGCAACGGGGGGCTAGAGGGGCATCCTCTAGCCTACCCACTAGAGGTATATACACCAGCATGTTGTTGCCCTTGCCGTAGGGCTGGATGGTGACCACGCGCTTGAACGGCCAGATCCGGGAATCGGGATCATCGGGGCCGCCTTCGAGGTGGTTGATCTCGACCAGCTTCGAGGGATCGAACTTGTCGTGAACCGTGGTGTAGATCTCGGTCCCGTTGAACCATCGATAGATCGGCTTGACGTTCTCTCCGTATTTGAAATTTCCCTTGATGGATTTGTAGGTATGCCGGGGTTCGCCATTGCCCTGGATATAGCCCTCCTCGCGATACCCTTCGCCGTTTTTGAGTTTTCCGGCGGTTCGCCAGTCCCAGTGGATTTTCGTCGCGACGCCGCCGCGCGCGAAGCTCGGCACATGGCAGCTGGGACAGGCAACGCGATCGGTATGATCGTTGAGCTTGACGCCCATGAGGCTCGCCGGATGCGGCTCGTCGCCATGGCAACTGACGCAGGTCGCCGTCTTGCGCGGCGGCCCCGGCTTGGTTTTGGCGGTATCGCGGACCGTCGGCGCATACCGGCAGCCGCTCCACTCATGCCCTTCCCCGACATGGCAAATGATGCAGGAAAAATTCTCCCCCTTTTCCGCCATGTGGATATCGACGTCCCGGGTGGGCTTGAACAGCGCGGAAGAGAGATCGCCATGTTTGACGTTGTCGCCGCCCCCCCGAAAGAGGGCTGGAAAAACCCATATCGAGGACTATACTTAAATTCTGCCCTCCCAAGCCCTGGGGCAGCGGGCTATTTGATGGTTGCCCGGGAAACTGCGTCTGCTTCTCGCGCCAGCCCGCGACGGCGGTTCCTTTCGCAATGATTGTCGCCTCTTCGCGTGAAAAAACGCTTTCCCGGGGCCTTTCCGGGCGGGCCATTACGGCTCGCAACAGGGCTTGACCTCTTTTCCCGACCCGAGCACGGTCATCGCCGGCGACGCAGGCGGCTCGTCCGACGCCGCCCAACCTCACCGGGTCGTTTCGCGGACCGATACGGAGGATCACGACATGCTTTTGAATTTCTCAGGCAGGACAGTCAGTGACTCTTATGGACTGGAGCAAGGCGGCATTCACCTGCCGCGCTACCCGCATTTCGACCGCTCGCGCCAGCGGCGCGGCGGCTATTTCTACGCCCGTTCGCAACGCTACCTGAACTGCCAGTCCGCCCGGTTCGTGCTGGTGGGCGGCGAACTGATCACCTTGATCGACGAATCGGCCATCGACCCGACCCGCGACCTGGACGGCTGGTGGAACGGTTACTACCGGGAGCATTTCGGCGAACAGCAGGGCGAGATCATCAAGTTCTCCCAAAGAGAAGAGATGTGCCGCTACATCGCCGAGCATCCTCGAACCCCCGTCGTCGCGCCGCACCCCTACGACGAAGTCGGCGTGCCTTCGCGCTGCTTCTACCTTGACGATCCTTCGCTGATTCTGCGGCTCAACGACAAGGGGCGGATGAACGAGCTGTCATCCCGCACTATCCCGTATCGCCTTTACAGCGCCGAGGCCTTCGCCCGCGACGAGTGGAAACCGGAGTGGCGCCTGCCCTTCGTCGTCAAGCTGACCGAACCTTCCGGCGGCGGCGACGGCGTGGCCATTTGCCTCACCGAGGCCGATAT
>DRPO01000238.1 GCA_011330835.1 Gammaproteobacteria bacterium
AGACACGGGAACAAGGAGTCCAACAATGTCTCTATTAATCGTTGCGTATATTCTCGCAGTCACGGTGGCGCTCCCAATAATCCTCTCTCCCCTTTGGGGGAGAGGGTTAGGGTGAGGGGGAAAACCGCATATCGGGATACAGGGTGCGAGTACTTTTGCAACTATTGATATGATCCTATAATATGTCTTTGCTGCCCCGGAAATACTTCTCGCATCCAAATCCACCATGGCGAACAATCTTTCCCCAATAACTCGCCCCGCCGCGAGACTCATCATCCTCGACCCGGACAATCGCGTGCTATTACTGAAGGCCAGTTCGGCTGCTCGCGAAACCCCTTTCTGGGTCATGCCCGGCGGAGGCGTCGAACCCGGAGAATCCTTCGAGCAAGCCGCGCTCCGGGAAGCGCGCGAGGAGTGCGGCTTCGAAGTCCGGCTCGGGCCATGCGTATGGATCAGGCG
Organism: Gammaproteobacteria bacterium; assembly: GCA_011330835.1. Taxonomy (GTDB): domain Bacteria; phylum Pseudomonadota; class Gammaproteobacteria; order UWMA-0217; family UWMA-0217; genus HyVt-560. The sequence continues at coordinate 460 of DRPO01000238.1, forward strand.
GCATCGTTACCAGGGCGGCAACCAGTCCATTAATCAGTATGAGCGTTTTTTTGTGGCGCATGCGGCGGATCCGGCCTACGCGCCGATCAGCCCGGACAGTTATGTCGTCGATCACAGGTGGTGGACGCTGGAGGCGATTCAAGCCTCGGATGAGATCTTCGCGCCGCGCAACCTTCGCAAGTTTCTCGGGCCGATCCTGGAGGGCGACTACCCGGAACGTCCGATCGACTGTGGCGTATGAGCCGTCGCGCATGGATTTCTCATCGTTGACTGACGATACGCCAGGTCTCTTCGTAGATGCGTTTTCGAGGGCCGATGGCGACAAACCGATACCCGGCTCCCCTGGCGCTCATGTATCGTTTCCACGCCCGGACGTTTCTTCCGGATCATACAGTTCTTCGAGCGTAAAGATGTCTAACCCTCCCCGCCGAAGCGCCGCGATTCCTTTTTTGATCTCGTGCATAAAATCGGGGTCGGCCTGAATCGCCAACGTTTCCCGCCAGCCGTCAAATTCATTGGGACTGACCAGGATCGCCGCCGGGGAGCCATTTCTTGTGATCATCACCTCTTCGTCGGTCTCCCTGACCGCTTCGACGAGCGCGCTCAGTTTCATCTTCGCCTCGGATAGAGATAACGTTTTCATGATCAACAGCCAAATACAGGCCGACTGGAATTCAGTCCATTCTGAGCGGAAGAAATCAGGCGGTTTGCATCGGCAAGACTTCTCGCTCTATTTCCGCCTGCCGCTTGCTTGCCGCCTTGATGTCATAGGCGGCCTGAAGATTGAGCCAATACAGTGGCGTCGTATCGAAATAGCGCGCCAACCGTAGCGCCGTATCCACCGAGATTCCACGTCGCTCCCTGACGATATCGTTGATCCGGGGCGCGGGAATCCGCAGCGCGGTGGCCAAAGCGCTGGCGCTCATCCCGAGGGGCTGGAGATATTCTTCGCGGAGAATTTCTCCTGGATGGATCGGTCTCATTTGGTTCATGCGCCTACCTCCTAATGATAGTCGGTAATCTCCACCTCGCAGGGCGCATCCCTCCAGACAAAGCAGATGCGCCATTGCTGATTGATGCGGATACTGTATTGCCCCGCCCGATCGCCTCCCAGTTTTTCCAATCGATTGCCGGGCGGCAAATGCAAATCCCTCAATTCCACGGCGCTATCGAGGATTTGAATCTTGCGTTCGGCCTGAGCCTGGAACGCCTTGAATCGTTTTGGACATTTCCCCTCGGCAAGCGCCCTGGTGTGCTTGCATTTGAAACTCTTGATCACATGGCGATAGTATAATATCCATTATTTAACGGCAAGCGTTAATCCCCGTCTCCAAGGATCACCTGCCTCGCGACAAGAAGACCCTATTGCAGCCGCGACAAGTCGGCGGCGCGCAGGAACAGCCCGCGCAGGCCGGCCAGCAGGGCGAGGCGGTTGTTGCGCAGCGCGGCGTTTTCGTCCATGACCATGACTTCGTCGAAGAAGCGGTCGACCGGTTCGCGCAGAGCGGCGAGCCGGGTCAGCGCCTGCTGGTATTCCCCCTCGTCGAACAAGCGGGTGACTTCGGGCTCCAAGGCCGCAACCTGCTGGTGCAACGCCTTTTCGGCATCGAGTTGCAGCAAGCCCTCATCGACTCCCTCGGGCAGTTGGCCATCGACCTTTTTCAGGATGTTGCCAATGCGCTTGTTGGCGGCGGCCAGGCTTTCCGCCTCCGGCAGCTTGCGGAAGGCGTCGACGGCGCGGATGCGGCGCTCGAAATCCAGCGGCCGGGTCGGCTTTTGCGACATGACGGCGTCGATGGTGTCGGGCCGGATGCCCTGATCCTGGTAATAGGCGTTGAGGCGTTCGAGGACGTAGTCGAAGCAGTCCTCGACAGCGGCGGCGGGGTCGACGCGCTCGCCCAGCCCTTCGGCGGCGCTGCGCAGCAGGGCCAGCAGATCGAGATCAAGCCGGCCTTCGATGAGAATGCGCAGCACGCCGAGCGAGGCGCGGCGCAGCCCGAAGGGGTCGCGCGCGCCGGTGGGCTTCTGGCCGATGCCGAAGATGCCCGCCAGGGTGTCGATCTTGTCGGCCAGCGCCAGCGCCTGGGCGACGCCGCCGGAGGGCAGCCGGTCGCCGGCCTGTTTGGGCAGGTATTGCTCCTCCAGCGCCACGGCGACCTGTTCGTCCTCTCCGTCGTGGCGGGCGAAATACTTGCCGGCGATGCCCTGCATGGAGGCGAATTCACCGACCATGTCGGTCATCAGGTCGCATTTCGACAACTGCGCGGCGCGTTCGGCCAACGCGGCGTCGGCGCCGATCTGTTCGGCGATGTTCCGCGCCAGGCGGGTGATGCGCTGGGTCTTGTCGTACAGCGTGCCGAGCTTTTCCTGGAAGACGATGGTCTTGAGCGCCTCGATCCGCGCGGACAGCGGCTGCTTGCGATCCATGTCCCAGAAGAATCGCGCATCGGCAAAGCGCGGACGGATGACGCGCTCGTTACCTTCGACGATCCGGTCCGGATCGCGGCTCTCGATATTGGCGATGGTGATGAAGGCCGGCATCAGCCCGCCATCGGCATCCACCACCGGGAAGTATTTCTGATTGTCCTGCATGGTGGTGATCAGCGCTTCCTGGGGGATTTCGAGAAAGTCGCTTTCGAACCGCCCGGTCAGCGCCACCGGCCATTCGACCAGCGCGGTCACCTCGTCCAGCAAGTCGTCATCGATGACGGCCCGCCCGCCAAGCTTGTCGGCCTGCGCCAGCACCTGTCGCCGGATCTGGTCGCGGCGCTCGGCGAAATCGGCGATCACATAGCCATTGCTGCGCAGCAGGTCGGCGTAGTCGGATGGCGCGTCGATGGACAAGGCGTCGGGGCGATGGAAACGGTGCCCCACGCTCTCTCGGCCCGCGGCCACGCCCAGCACCTCGCAGGGAACGACCTTGTCGCCATGCAAGAAGACGACCCAGTGAACCGGTCGGACGAATTCCACCTCGCCATCGCCCCAGCGCATGCGCTTGGGAATCGGCAGCCGGGCCAGGGCCTCCTCGACGATTTCCGGCAGCAAGGTCTCGGCGGCCCGGCCGGCCTGCTCGGAGCGAAACATCAGCCAGCTCCCCTTGTCGGTTTCGAGGCGCTCGAGGTCGGCCACCGCCACGCCGCAAGAGCGGGCGAAGCCTTCCGCCGCCTTGGTCGGATTGCCCGCCTCGTCGAACGCGGCCCGCAACGCCGGCCCGCGCCGTTCGACCGTTTGATCGGGCTGTTGCAGCGCCACGTCGCGAATCCATGCCGCCAGCCGGCGCGGCGCGGCATAGGAGGTCAGTTCGCCATGCGCCAGCCGCGCGCCATCCAGCCCGGCCAGCAGCTCCCGCGAGAACGCCTCGGAAAGCTTTTTCAAAGCCTTGGGCGGCAGTTCCTCGGTGCCGATTTCGATCAGCAGATCAGCGCTGTCCCGGTCAGCCATTGGCCGCCTCCTTTTGTTCCGTCACCATTGGGAAGCCCAGTTTTTCCCGGGCCGCGTAATAAGCCTCGGCCACGGCGCGCGCCAGGCCGCGGATGCGCAGGATGTAACGCTGGCGCTCGGTCACCGAGATCGCGTGGCGCGCGTCCAGCAGGTTGAAGGTATGCGAGGCGCGCAGCATCTGCTCATAGGCGGGCAGCGGCAGCCCGGCCTCGATCAGCCGCTGGCTCTCCCGCTCCTGATGGTCGAAGGCGGCGAACAGGCCTTCCACATCCGCCTGCTCGAAATTGTAGGCCGATTGCTCCACCTCGTTCTGATGGAAGACATCGCCATAGGTCACATCGCCCTGGGGTCCGCGATTCCACAACAGGTCGTAGATGCTCTCCTTGCCCTGCAGGTACATGGCGATCCGCTCCAGTCCGTAGGTGATCTCACCCGTCACCGGCCGGCAGTCGAGGCCGCCCACCTGCTGGAAGTAGGTGAACTGGGTGACTTCCATGCCATTGAGCCAGACCTCCCAGCCCAGCCCCCAGGCGCCCAGCGTCGGCGACTCCCAGTTGTCCTCGACGAAACGGATATCGTGCACCCGGCTGTCCAGCCCGAGCGCTTCGAGCGACTTGAGATAGAGATCCTGAATGTCCAGCGGCGACGGCTTGAGCACCACCTGGAACTGGTAATAGTGCTGCAGGCGGTTGGGATTCTCGCCATAGCGCCCGTCGGTCGGACGGCGGCAGGGCTGCACATAGGCCGAACGCCACGGCTCGGGCCCGATGGCGCGCAGGAAGGTCGCGGGGTGGAAGGTGCCCGCCCCCATTTCCATGTCGTACGGCTGGACCAGCACGCAGCCTTGCCGGCCCCAGTAGTCCTGCAAGGCGTGGATCAGGCCCTGGAAAGTCGAGACGTCGTAGTCGCTCATTGTTATCGCAATTCTTTGGGTTGAGGCGGGGGAGTATATACTTCTCGCGTCCAGGAATACCCCATTCACGCCGCGCATCTTTCCGCCGATAGCCGCGTTGTAAAAACTTGACGTAGCCCCGCTATGCCTGCGTTTTTACGCCTTGCTCTCGACGAAAACCCACGCGCCCTGAATGGGGTATTCCTGGACGCGAGAAGTATAGCTTTTCATTTCTGAAAATACCCGTGGTTCATGGTCTTTTTCGGGGGGATTTCACGAACCGAGGTCATTCCATGACCTTCAACGATCCGGATCGAACCAGGGAAGCCCCATGCGCCCGGCGCAAAGAAGGCCCTGTCGGGCGCAGCGTCGTTAGTCCCGGCTACGCCTTCAATCCGAAATTCATGCCAATCGAGAGGCGGGTTTCCGTCGACTGATTTTGCTCAACCTCATGGACTAGGTCCGGCGGAAAGAAAACCATCTTGCCGGCTTCCGGCTGGACGACCCGTTGATCCGTCCCGAAGCCGATTCTCAGGTTGCCGCTGTCCGGCGGCGTGACGACATAGTAGACGCCAGACAACAACTCGTCGAAGTCATCGTGGGTATGCGCCGTGGTGCGATGCCCGGGCGGCATCTCGTTGAACCAGAACCCAACCGCCAGCGGCCCGACGCCCACGATCTCTTCCGCCGCGCGCCGCGCCTCCTCCAGCATCACCGGCAACTCGGGGCAACAATCGCGCGGCAGATAGATGTTCTCGTAACGCCCGTGGAACAGGTGCGTCTTGCGCACATCCGGCCCGTTCTTGCGCGCCAGGAACGCGTCCATCAGGCGCTGATTGAACGCGGCGTCCAGGTGAGGGAATCGTTTCTGATAAACGCGATCGCTGATTTTTTCCATGACAAGACCGAGTAAAAGACGACCATCGGCAGGAAAACGCCCTGAGCATTCTCGAACGCGAGAAGTATACCTCTCGCGCCCAAGAATACCCCGTTCAGGGCGCGTAGGTTTTTGTCGAGAGCAAGGCGTAAAACCGCGGGCATAGTGGCGCTACGTCAAGTTTTTACAACGCAGCTATCGACGAAAATCCACGCACCCTGAATGGGGCATTCTTGATCGCGGTGTGAGTCGCAGGTATCGACGGCTCAGTCTCAAACGGTGAGGTTCATTCCTTCAGGATGACAGGATTGAATCGAAGCCTACCTGTGCGAATCCGCATTCGTACAGAAATGTCTGCTCGAACTCTCCAGTTTG
>DRPO01000239.1 GCA_011330835.1 Gammaproteobacteria bacterium
GACAGCATTGTTCGCCAGCGACGCCATAAGGCACTCCATCCAAATTGCCGTGCAGCGTGACCTTGGTCGCGGTGTCATACTCTTCTCCCGGGTGATGGTTCGCCTCCACATACACATCAACTCCAAGACGGAGATCATCCATGCCGGCCTCTTCGCCGTTTTTCAGGATCGTCGCCCGGGAAACATTGATCAGATGCCCACCGACCTTGGTCGTGGCCTCGTCCTTGTCCAAACTGGTTATCCGCCCACGCACCACGCCGGTCCCTCCCGTACCGACGGGATCAGGGTCGCTCTCCGAGAAAGAATTGCAGCCGCTAATAACAAGCAAACCGGAAACGGCCAGCAGGACGCCAGCCACGACGAACAACCACCAAAGACGGGGGTAAAAGAAAACTGCCATTGTCAACACCTAACGAATTACGCCTCTGTTCGTTGTGCATTGTCGGAGCTTCCTTTATCTCCATCCTGATCGGCGTCCGCACGACGCACGGGAAACTTGTGGTAGAAGTAAAAACCGTAGTTCATTATTCCGGTTTTCGCAATATCCTTCCTTTCTGTTTTCTTGCGTAATTTCAGCGCTAAACGATTCACCTTATGTAACGTTTCCATCGCGCCGTGCCTGGCCAACTCTTCAAGCTCGCGGATATCTTCCTGTGAGAGTTGGTCGTAATATACGCTACGCTCCATCATCGGAGATGTGTCATTCTCGATGTTATTGACGCAAGCCTCCATGTGGCTTTCCAGGTTTTTCCCCAAGTAATAGACCTTCTCCTCGAAACCTTCGCGAGGCACGAAAGCCTCTGTCCTGAGTTGCACGCAATCCTTGTCGACCAATTCGACGATTCCCAAACGCAGCCATTCATCGAGCACCGCCCTGGCTCTGAAATCCTTGCTGACCGACGCTACCAGCCCCTCGAAACTGGGACCGCCGTCCTTTCTTTTCAGCCGCGGCAGCGCTCGGGGATGTCCACTGTCATTCACATAATCCAGATCGCCGCACCACTTCGCCACCAGTTGGCTGCCAATATGAACAGACCGTGGTACGACTGTGGAATTCTCCGAAAGTTCTTCGCGAAAGCGGCGAACATCCTTGCGATGCACGCCGGTGAGCAATGTCACGCGACTATGATTCGGCAGCTTGCCATCGATCTTGAAATCGCTCACCGCGACTTCCACATAAATAGATTTTATAAAGCTGGATAACCACGGGAATGTAATCTGATGGGAGATCAGCAGCCGGATCAACGGCCTGAGAAGACGACGTAGCGCGCTAACCAATGCCGGATTGGGAGTTGTCGAAGGTATAGCGCCTTGCGATGCCATGATGATCTATTTCACCAAATGCGAATAAAATAATTTAATTGTCTAACGCACTCCCTCCCGCGTCAAACATCCGGGTAATTTCTCAGGGCTCCCGCTCCTCTCTTCATACCCGGCAATTCTGATTGGCAAGGCAAAAACCCGCATTGGTGTTTCTCCAGGGCGCAGTACGCCTCATCGGGAGACCCGATGAAAACTCGCAGGCTTTAGCGTTACCCTGAAAAACTTACCTCGAACAATTTGGTCATGGCCAGTGATTACGAGGTATTGTAAGGGGGGGGGCTTCAATGTAGGGAATTACAGTCTATAGTTAAAGTGATTTATCAACTATGGATGAGGGGTCGCCCCCCCATGCCCGCGAAACTCCTGTCTGGCGCTGCCTTCTTTTAATGTGATGGGGTAGCCTCCAGCAGGGAAGCCGATGCCCCTAAGCGCCGGCGTTGCCGCCGCCAACACAGCCAGAACATCTCTACCGGGCGTTGCCCATCATGAGCCGTCATCCCGGCGAACGCCGGGATCCAGATCAGTAGGCCTGATAAGCGCGAAGGCGCATCAGGCAATCGGGGGGGCATAAGCAATGCCTTATCAGGCTTACAGCGCTTACATCAAAAAGAGGCAATACCCGGTGGGGGGAGGAAGGACGCCGCCGTTACCAACAGACGCCGATCACACTCAATGGACGCCGCGCCGGCGCGAATGTTACCTTCGCCTGCCAAACCAGGAGCCTGTAAAAACCATGTGTGGAATAGCCGGGATCTTTTCAGCGCGCGCGCCGGTCGAAGAAGGAGATCTGCGTCGTCTGACCGATCCAATCCGTCATCGCGGCCCCGACGATCAGGGGTTTTATCGTCATGACCGCCTTGGCCTCGCGCAGACGCGCCTGTCGATCATCGACCTGGAAGGCGGTCATCAACCGTTGCTGGATCGGTCCCGCCAGACCGCCCTGGTCGCCAATGGCGAAATCTACAATTACATCGAGCTGCGCGAGCAACTCCGGACCAAAGGCGCGGACTTTCTCACCCGCTCCGACAGCGAGACCATCCTGCACGCCTGGCGCCATCTCGGTGGCGACTACCTCTCCGCGCTGCGCGGCATGTTCGCCTTCGCCCTCTACGATGTCGCCTCGGGAAAGCTGCATCTCGCGCGCGATCGCATCGGCATCAAGCCGCTGTATTACACGCTGGACAATGATCGCCTGCTGTTCAATTCCGAGATCAAGGGGCTGCTGAACGCGCTCGATCGCCAGCCGGAAATCAACCCCGGCGCCTTGCTGCAATTTCTGCAAAACCAGTTCAATACCGGTCGGGAAACCATTTTCAAGGGCATCCACCGCGTCCTGCCGGGCGAGACTCTCGTCGTCGACGCCGATCTCGGGTTGCATCACCGCCGCTACTGGAGCGCACTGGATATCCAGCCACGAGACATCGGCTTTGAGGAAGCCGCCGCTGAATTCGATGCCTTGTTCGACCGGGCGATGACCGAACACATGCGCTCCGATGTGCCGTTCGGCCTGTTCCTATCCGGCGGCGTTGATTCTGCGATCCTGGCGGCGGCGCTGCGGCGGCTGCACCATCACCCGATCCGCTCCTTCTCGGTTGGCTTCGCCAACGCTTCCATCGCCGACGAACTCGACGACGCCCAACGCATCGCCAAACTCGTCGGCACCGAACACCAGGCGCTGAAACTCGACCAGCGCGCCATTTTCAATCGTTTCGCCCACACCGTCTGGGCCGCCGATGACCTGATGCGCGACTACGCCTGCCTGCCCACCTCGATCCTCTCCCAGCAGGCGGCGCAATCGCTGAAAGTGATCTTCAGCGGGGAAGGGGGCGACGAAGTGTTCGCTGGCTATGGCCGTTACCGCAAAACCCGGCTGGAGCGCCGCCTAAAGACCCTCTTCGCGCCTGGCAGCGGCGGCTTCCGCACCCGAGGTCAGTGGAAACCGCGCTGGGCCAGAGCGCTGATGGGCGAACGCTTGCGCCAGGCGCGCGACCAGCAACGCGCCCCCTTCATCGAAACCTGGCGATCCACGCCCCGGAACTGGAGCGATCTGCAACGCAGCCAGTATACCGACCTCGTCACCGCCATGCCCGACAACCTGCTGGTCAAGGCCGACCGCATGATGATGAGCTTCGGACTCGAAGGCCGGGTGCCGTTCCTCGATCATCGCATCGTCGAATTCGGCCTCTCCCTGCCCGACGCGCTCAAGGTGCAATCTCGCCAGGGCAAAGTCTTCCTCAAACGCTGGGCCGAAGGCTTCCTGCCCAAAGACCATCTCTGGCGCAAGAAAAAGGGCTTCCACGTCCCGCTGGGTGAATGGTTGACCAGTGATTTTTTATCCAGCCTTGAAAAAAAGCTGCCCCGCAATCCCGCCATCCGAGAATGGTTCAACGCCGACGCCGTCGCCCAACTGCTGGCCAGCCAGAAAAAACGCGGCGACGCCAGCCGGGAAATCTGGTCCCTCATGCAATTCGCC
>DRPO01000240.1 GCA_011330835.1 Gammaproteobacteria bacterium
ACCCACTCTAGCGGCAGGTTGTCGAGGTTGTGGGCCAGCGCGATACTGCCATCGTCGTTGATGGCGATATGCGTTTCCCCGGTCGCCCCGTTTTTGAATGCCGGCAGAAATCCGAAACACAGATTTCCGAAACTGACGCCCGGCATTTTGTCGAACAGCTTGCGCTGCTCCAGAACTTCAGGAGTTCCGATCAACATGGATTCCTCCGCAGGTTTGTTGTTGTTCTTGTTGTCCCTGCGCCATATCCATTGGCTCGCACGGATTTTTTGGCTAGCGCCCATCCGTAACGGGTTAGGGAGGCTATCGACCACGCCGGCGGATCCTTTAGCGGCGCTGGCGCGTATTTTCGACGGTGGCTGCGTTTTTCCGACCTGTGTCGCGGAGGCTGACGGTATTCAGCAACGATTCAGACATTGCGTGTAGGGTGAGACGAAAGCCCGTGGCCAGCGCCTGCCGTTTGTGTCAGGCTTCGCACCTGAAAATTTGTTCGGACCCAACGTCATGGATGCCCATATCGTTATCGACAATCTGACTTTCAGCCGCGGGGATCGCAAGATTTTCGACGGGCTGTCGCTGACGATTCCGCGCGGCGGCGTGACGGCGATCATGGGGCCGAGCGGCACCGGCAAGACCACATTGTTGAAACTGATCGGCGGGCAACTGATTCCCGATAGCGGTTCGGTCGCGGTCGACGGCGAAATCGTGCATGAGCTGTCGCGGGCGAAGCTGTACCAGTTGCGTCGGCGGATGGGCATGCTGTTCCAGAGCGGCGCGTTGCTGACGGATTTGAGCGTGTTCGAGAATGTGGCCTTCCCGTTGCGCGAGCATACCGATCTGGACGAGGAGATGCTGCGCTATCTGGTGCTGATGAAACTCCAGGCCGTTGGCCTGCGCGGCGCGATCGATCTGATGCCTTCCGAGTTGTCGGGCGGCATGGCGCGGCGCGTGGCGCTGGCGCGTTCGATCGCGCTGGATCCGGATCTGATGATGTATGACGAGCCTTTCACGGGTCTGGATCCGATTACGATGGGCACGATCGTGACGCTGCTCAAGCGCCTGAATGAATCGTTGGACATGACCAGCCTGGTGGTGACGCACGATATCCAGGAAACGCTCGAAATCGCGGATCAGGTGTTTTTGATCGCGGACGGCCAGGTGGTTGAGCACGGAACGCCGGAAGCCCTGTCGGCGTCGTCATCGGCCTGGGTGCAACAGTTTCTGCAAGGCTTGCCGGACGGCCCCGCGCCATTCCATTATCCGGCGCCGGACTATCGCGAGGATTTGCTGGGAGCGCGACATGCTTGACGGTTTGGCCTGGCTGGGACGCCAGACGCTGGGATTTCTCCAGCGCCTCGGGCGGGGAATGCTGTTCCTGCTGGCGACGCTGCGCGGGCTGCCCGCCCTGGCGTTGCGCCCGGCGCTGGTGATCAAGGAGACCTTTTCGGTGGGCGTGATGTCGCTGCTCATCATCCTTGTATCCGGGTTGTTCGTCGGCATGGTGCTGGGCTTGCAGGGCTATATCACGCTGTCGAAGTTTGGCGCCGAGGAGTCGCTGGGCGTCGTGGTCTCCATGTCGCTAGTCCGCGAACTGGGACCGGTGGTTACGGCCTTGCTGTTCGCGGGCCGGGCGGGTTCCGCGCTGACCGCCGAGATTGGTCTGATGAAGAGCACCGAGCAGCTTTCCGGCATGGAGATGATGGCGGTGGACCCCATCCATCGCGTTATCGCGCCGCGTTTCGTGGCCGGATTCGTTTCGATGCCCATGCTGGCCGCCATGTTCAGCGCGATCGGCATCTACGGCGGCTTTCTGGTGGGCCACGGCCTGCTGGGCGTGGACGAGGGCGCGTTCTGGTCGCAGATGCAGGCCTCGGTGGACTGGCGCGAGGACATCCTCAACGGGGTGATCAAAAGCGTCGTGTTCGGCTTCGTCGTCACCTGGATCGCGGTCTTCGAAGGTTATGACGCCGTACCCACCTCGGAAGGCGTCAGCCAGGCCACCACCCGGACAGTGGTGCATTCGGCGCTGGCCGTGCTGGGGCTCGATTTCGTCCTTACCGGACTCATGTTTAGCTAGGAACAGGATTATGCGTGCAACTCGTGTACAGGAAATCTGGGTTGGGCTGTTTGTGGCGCTGGGCATAGCCGCGCTGTTCATGCTGGCGACTCGCGTCAGCAATTTTTCCAGCTACAGCAACGGGGACCAGGATCACATCACCGTGTATTTCGACAATATCGGCGGCTTGAAAGTCCGTTCGCCGGTCACCATGTCTGGAGTGCGGGTGGGAAGGGTTTCCGCGATCGGCTACGACCCCGAGAATCTCCAGGCCAGGGTGGAGCTGGCGATCGATTCGCAATACATGAAGATCCTGACCACCGATACCGTGGCCAGTATCTACACCGCCGGACTGCTGGGAGAACAATACATTTCCCTGGAGCCGGGCGCCGAGGATGAAATGCTGAGCGACGGCGGCGTGATCATGCATTCGCAGTCCGCCGTGGTGCTCGAAGAGCTGATTGGCCAGTTCATGGTCAAGATGACATCGAAATAGGAACTGATTCAGGAGAATGCCATGTTGAAAAGAATACTTGCCACAGTGGGGGCGTTAATGCTGTTCGTCTCGCCAGCGGTGTTCGCGCAGACCGACTCCCCCGTCTCCATACTGGAAAACGCGACCAACGAAGCGCTCCGGGAGCTGAACCGAAATCATGGAGAGATCCGAAAGGACATCAACAAGTTATATGACCTGGTCGACCGCCTCGTGTTTCCACTGGTGGATTTCGAGGCCATGAGCAAGCTGGTGCTGGGCAAGCACTGGAAAAAAGCCACGCCGGAACAGCGTCAACGGTTCATGGACGCCTTCGCCAAGATGCTGAAATACACCTACACCCGGTCGCTCCGGGACTACACCGATCAGGAAATCCGCTATTTCCCCAACAAGACCCAGATCAAGGGCCGGTACGCCTCGGTGTATTCGGAATTCGTGCCTGGCGGCGGCAAGCCCAATGTGCCCGTCGTCTACAAGTTGCGCAAGAGCAAGGATGGCAAATGGAAGGCCTATAACCTGATCATCGACAACCTCAGCATGGTGAAAAACTACCGCACCGACTTCAGCCGCGAGATCCGGGAAAAAGGTCTGGACAGCCTCATCGACCGACTGGAGAAGGAGCAGGAAGAACAAAAACGCCTGGCCGAGGCGGGCAAGGATCGCTGAGTCGATGGCCGACGCGCCAGAATTGATCAAAACCGGAGACGGCGCCTACGCTCTCGAAGGCGAGGCGACGCTGTACACCATTGGTTCGCTGAACGCCTTGCCCGAACCGCATGACAAACACGTCCACATCGACCTTGGCCGCCTGACGAAAGCCGACAGCGGCGCGCTGGCGTTGCTGCTGCGCTGGTATCGCTGGGCGGCGCGCCGCAACATCCGCCTCACCCTCGGCGCCGTCCCAGAGGATCTGCTGGCCCTGATGCGGTTATATGACCTGAATCAGGTGTTTGAAGAAGCAATATGCTGAACCCCCCAAGCGCCGGCATCCCAGCCGGAGAATGGCATTGCAATTACCCGAAAACTCATCGGCAAACGACCCCTACGGGCCAGGCTTCACGCCCCACTGCGTCACCTGGTCGTCCAAGAACGAGCGCCTTCGGATCCTGGCCATCGCCAATGAGCCCGAACTTGCCATCGTGCCCAAGACGATCTGGATTCCGGATCCTTCGCTCCACTGAGCCCGGAATGACAAGAAGGAGCAAGGTGGGCGGGGCCCAGTTCAGATTCGCGAAGCGATAATCCCGTTCCTGAGCAAGGGGCCTATAAAAAAATCCCTTTGCGCCAACTGAATCCCTGTCGGCGCGCGGGGACGATTGCTGCTTGCTGCTGCAACAAACCCGGTAGGCGGAGGATCGGGAATCCTCCGATTGATCATCGTTCAGAGGTTGTCAGAAAACGTAGGCATCCAGAATGGCGGTTAGCGTGATAAACCCCGCTGCTCCAACCAGAATTCGGGTTGGGCATTTGAGTATCGAGATGTCATTGAGCATTCCGACCACCCCCAACAGGGAAAAGATAATGATAAAGGAGATCGCTCCCGTGATCTGAGTGCCCACGAGCAAGCCGGAAGCCAGGGCCAGCAACAGCCCGGATACCGCGCCCACCAGGATCGCAACCAACATTTGGTTGGACAGGCGACACTCATTCGCATTGAATAAAACCATTGTGTTTACCTCCACGGAGGACGCGAGTATGCGCAATCCGTAATATTCTGATTTATGAATTTTACCATGTTTCGTTAATGATACAAACAATCGTTTGAACTATTCGACGAACTTAACAATTTGTAGCATTAACGCAACAATTCTGTGATGGAGTTGATGGATTAGGTCGTTGATCAGGGAAATCAGGTCCATTGGTCGGGACGCCTCACTGGATCTCGGGACTCTCCCACAGGGGGCGATTCCACGATGGATTCTCCGACTGCGGTCAAAGGTCGCGGTTTATCTGCAATCGCTCAGGCCGTGATTTATACTTCTCGCGCCCTGTATCCCGAGATGGGGCGCATCGCAATGCCGTTTAGCCAAGCAGGTCCAAAGCCCCCTCCCACGCTTGCGGGGGAGGATGCGGAAGGCGTTTCACTCCGTCACCGAACCCCGCTCCGTCATTCCCGCGAAAGCGGGAATCCAGCGCCTCGTTCTGGATTCCGGGTCTTCGCTCCACTCAGCCCGGAATGACGGATAGGGGGGGCGGTGGGAATTCGGTCGTGGAACCCCTAACCCTCTCAGAGGGAACCGTCAGCACGCACCGACTAAGCCGCGACAAATATATGAAACTATTGATACAACGGAATGCGACGAACCAGTCTCTCCCCTCCCCACGGATCTTGTGAGCGCGGCTTGACCCCGCCATACCCAAACTGGCAGTATGCAAAATGACGATTGAACCGTCATTTTGCATACATGATCCCAAGAACCCTGGAAAGCCATGCCACCGCGGCTTTCGCCAAATACCCGGTCATCACCATCACCGGGCCGAGGCAGTCGGGCAAAACGACACTGGCGCGCAATACGTTTGCCGGAAAACCCTATGCCAATCTTGAAAACCCGGTTACCCGCCAGTTTGCGCATGAGGATCCGCTGGCCTTTCTGGGGCAATACCCGCAGGGGGCGGTTATCGATGAGATCCAGCGGGTTCCCGACCTGCTCTCTTACATCCAGGTTGTCGTCGACGAGAAGCGGGAGAATTCTCTTTTCGTTCTGACCGGATCGCAACAATTCGAGTTGATGCGCGGGATCAGCCAGTCGCTCGCTGGCCGCACCGCGTTGTTGAAGCTTCTGCCGTTCAGCATCGCCGAACTGACCGGCCACTTTTCCCCCGGTATCGACGAGATGCTGTTCAAGGGCTTTTATCCCAGGGTTTATGACCAGGACATTGCTCCCGATCAGGCCTATGGAGACTATTTTGAAACCTATGTGGAGCGCGATCTCAGACAACTGGTCAATATCAAAAACCTGGGTTTGTTCCAGCGTTTTGTCAAACTCTGCGCTGGCCGCTGCGGACAATTACTAAATCTCAATAGCCTGGCCAACGACACAGGTATTTCCCGCAGCACCGCAAGGGAGTGGATGACGGTTCTGGAAGCAAGCTACATCGTCTTTCTGTTGCCGCCCTTCCACGCCAATATCGGCAAGCGCCTGATCAAATCGCCCAAGCTCTATTTCTACGATGTCGGCCTCGCCAGTTGGCTCCTGGGCATCGAGGAACAGCGGCAGATCGCCACCCACCCCTTGCGTGGCGGACGGGTGTAGCTACGGTATGATGTTAAGTTCAACAT
>DRPO01000241.1 GCA_011330835.1 Gammaproteobacteria bacterium
AGCGCGGACTGGAGCCGCACCTTCCCGCCCGAACTGGAAAAACGCATCTACGCCGCCAGCGGAACCTGGCTGCAACTGCGGCTGCGCGGCGCTTCGGAAAGCCTGATATCGGATACCTCCTTCGTCCAGCCGCTGGTCTCCGGCAAATGGATCCACAGCTTTGGCAATCTCAGCCGCGTCATCGCTCGCGGCGCGCTCGGCGCGACCTGGGTGGACGATTTTTCCGCCCTGCCCACCTCGCTGCGATTTTTCTCCGGCGGCGACCGAACCATTCGCGGCTATCAGTATTCAATCATCGGTCCCACCGACCCCAATGACGATGTGACTGGCGGCAAGCATCTGACCGAAGCCAGCCTGGAGTATGAATATCCCATCAAGGAAAACTGGAGCCTGGCGCTGTTCTACGATGTCGGCGACGCCTTCAACGATCAGCCCGAGTACAAGGCCGGGGTTGGCGTCGGCCTGCACTGGCGCTCGCCCATCGGCCCGGTGCGGATCGATTTTGGGCATGGCCTCAACCAGCCGCCGGGAGACAACTTCCGTTTTCATCTGACCATCGGCCCCGACCTCTGAGCACATGATGAAAAAGATTCTGATCGGCCTTGGGCTCCTCGTGCTGCTGTTGTTGCTCGCCGCCGGCGGCGCCGTGGCGTATTTCGCGGGCACGCAGGCCGGTCTGCAACGCACCCTGTCGCTGGCGCGGGACAACCTGCCCGGCAAGCTGGCCTGGAACAGCGCGACCGGCAAGCTCACCGGCCCCCTGGATTTGAATGCGCTGAGCTACCGGCAGGACGACGGCCTGGCCGTCTCCATCGGCTCCGCCGCGTTGCGCTGGAAACCGCGCCAGTTGCTCTCCCGGCGGCTGCGCATCGACAGCCTGACGGCCCGCGATATCGAGATCCATCTGCCGCCGCCAGCGGAAAAACCGGAAAAAAGCGATCAGCCCCTGACGCTGCCGGATATCCACCTGCCGGTGTCTTTCGATGTCCAGGCGCTGGATTTGTCGAATATCCGCATCTACCCCTGGCAAGCGAAAAAGCCCATCGTCATCGAACAACTCAAGCTCGCCGCCGCCAGTGAAAACGACGCCGTGCGTCTGCTCAATTTCGAACTGCGCTCGGAGATCGCGGAGGCCAGCGTCACCGGTTCGCTGGAGCCACAGGGCGATTACCCGCTGGATCTGCATCTCGACTGGAGCGCGAAGCATCCCCAATACGGCGCGTTTACCGGCGATGGCTCCATCAACGGCGGGCTGTCGAAAAAACTGCATGTCGATCTAAACGCCAAAGGCGCGGCGACGCTGGCCGTCAGCGGCGATATCCGCGAAGCGCTCGCCGACCCCGACTGGGATTTGAAACTAACGCTGGCGGCGAAGGATCTGGCGCCCTTCAACCCCTCCCTGGCCGGTTCGCCGCTGCGGGCAATGCTGCAAACCCGGGGCAAGGTGTCGGCCTTCGAGGTCGATGGCGATCTGCGCTCCAGCCTGCCCCAGACCGGCCCGTTGACCCTGAGCCTGAAAGCCTCCGGAAACACCGAAAAACTGGATATCCATCCAGTTATCCTCAAGCTGGATGAACATCCCGGCCAACTGCGCCTCGCCGGTCAGGTGGATCTACAACCACTCAAGGCGGATCTGAAAGGCGACTGGTGGGATCTCGGCTGGCCGCTGAATGCCGACCCTGAATACCAGTTGCCCAAGGGAACGATAACAGTGACCGGTTCGCCGGATCGTTTCAACGCGAATCTCGATACCGCCCTGGATGGGCGGCAACTCGGCCCGTTGCGCCTGACGGCGGTTGTCCGGGGCGGACAAAAAAACCTGCAACTCGATCATCTGAAGCTGGCCGCGGCGCAAGGCGATCTGGAAGTCGAAGCCAAGGGCGATTTCGACCTCGAAAAGCAATCTTTCCAGGCGGAGGGGCAATGGCGTGCGCTGGCCTGGCCATTGCAAGGCGAGGCGCGGTTCGAAAGCCCGACCGGGCGCTTCACCGCCAGCGGCAAGCTCGATGACTATCGTTTCGATCTCACGGCGGACGCCAAAGGCCCCCAGATCCCAGCGGGCCAGTGGCGGCTCCAGGGGCAGGGCTCGGATCAATCGCTCAGCCGGTTTACGCTCGATGGCAAGCTGCTCGGTGGCAAGCTGGGCGCCTCGGGAAAACTGGCCTGGCGGCCCGCGCTGAGCTGGGATGTCGCGCTGGACGGGCAGGATCTCGATCCGGGCCGGCAGTGGCCCGAGGCCAAGGGCCGGCTGGCGTTTCGCCTGACATCTACTGGCAAGTTGACCGACAACGGCCCCGACCTGGTCGCCAGCATCGAAAAGCTCGACGGACGGCTGCGCGGACAGCCCGTGCGGGGCAGGGGAGAGATCTCGCTGCGCGGCGATGCGTTGACGCTGAACCGCGTTCGCCTCAGCAGCGGCAAGGCGCATCTTGATCTGAATGGCGAACTGGCCCGGCGCTGGGATTTGAAATGGCGGCTTCAGGCCCGACAGCTCGACAAGCTGCTGCCCGATTTCCACGGCTCGATCCAGGGCAAGGGAACGCTTTCCGGGACTCGCGAT
>DRPO01000242.1 GCA_011330835.1 Gammaproteobacteria bacterium
CCAGGATTCACACGGGAGCGGGGAGCAGACGCTACTCAAGCCCCATGCCTGACGCCGTCCACGGATTTGTTGACGGAGAAGATTTTTTTGGCCGGAGGGTTGACACGGCTTCTCATAGAAGGTTGGGCAAAGCGTAGCGCGCCCAACGTTCCCGGGCGTTTTTGTTGGGCACGCTGCGCTTTGCCCAACCTACTTTTCGCTACTTTTTCCACGACGGGATAACGGGCGATTTTCACGGAAAATCCAATCGCCGATAGATTGAACGACAGATCCTGACCACGATGACCAACATCGATTACCCTTTCCACTTCAACGCGCTTGGTCACACCGCCGTTACCAGCGATGACGACCACATCCGCGACATGATCGAGCAATTCCTGTTCACCAGTCCTGGAGAGCGGGTCAATCGTCCGGAATTTGGCAGCGGGCTTCAGCAGTTGGTGTTTTCGCCCAACAGCCCGGAACTGGCGGCGGCGCTGAAATTTACGATTCAGGCGGGTTTGCAGCAGTGGCTGGGCGATGTTATCGAAGTACAGGAGCTGGAGGCGAGCAGCGAAGACGCCGTTTTGCGGATTACGGTGAAGTACCGGGTGCGACGCACCCAGGAAGCCCGCGTCGCCAGTTTTAGCCGGGAGGTTGCATGAACACTCTGGTCTGTCAAAAAAACCGGCGTCGTGAAAAGGTTCGTGAAAAGCACAATCTTTACGGCCTGGATTTTGTCGAAGTGGGCGATGACCGCAGGGTGTTGACGGTATTTTTCCTTGGCAAGGCTGACTATAACCCGAATACCGATGACCGGTTGTCTCTGACGCCGGAAAATATCATTATCGAGGGCGGTCGCCGAATTCGCGACATCCGGGTTGAAAAGGTCGAGGTCACGCAAATCGACATGCCGGAGCTGGACGATTTCATGACGGTCACCCTGAACAAGGCCGGTGATTTTTCAACCTATACGTTGAAAGTCGTGGAGCGGGATGACAGCGACGAAATCCCGACAAACTGGAAGCCCCATTCACAATTCGACATTCATTACAACCGTGTGGAATTCAGCTTCGACACCGGCGAATACGCCAGCGACCTGGACTGCCGGCAGCCACCGGTTTGCCCGCCGGAGCGGCGCGATGAACCCGACATCAATTATCTCGCCAAGGATTACGCCAGCTTTCGGCAACTGATGTATGACCGGCTGGCGCTGATCCTTCCCGACTGGAAGGAGCGGCATGCGCCCGACCTGGGGGTCACGCTGGTTGAGCTGCTCGCTTATGTCGGCGACCATCTCAGCTATTATCAGGATGCCGTCGCCACCGAAGCCTATCTGGATACCGCGCGGCAGCGGATTTCGGTGCGCCGCCACGTGCGTTTGGTGGACTATCCCATGCATGAGGGTTGCAACGCCCGCGCCTGGGTTTGCCTGAAGACCAACAGTCCATTCCGGTTACCGGCAGGGGCCTGTTTCATCACCCGGCTCGAACACATCCCGCCGACTATCCGTGAGGAAGACCTGCAAGAGCAAGTCAGCGGCGGCTATGAAATTTTCGAGCCGCTCTCCACGGGGGAGGAGCCCGGATGCATCTACCCCGAGTTCAACGAGCTCCGGTTCTATAGCTGGAGCGATCAGGCCTGTTGTCTGCCCAAGGGGGCGACATCCGCAACATTGATCGGTGGGTTTGCGGAGGATGACGGGAACGACAACGGCAAGCCGGTGAGCGGTGACTGCCCGCAACAGTCAACGGGAGAGGCGCATGATCCGGCAGCCGGGCGCCATGACCAGAAGGCCCGGCCATCGAGTCATCCCCCGGGCTGTCCGCCCGCCAGATTGCGTCCCGGCGACATCCTGATGTTTGTCGAAGCAGTCGGCCCCGAAACCGGCAACCCGGCGGACGCCGACCCGAAACATCGCCACGCGGTTCGCCTGACTGCCGTTCGCGGCGTGACGGATCCACTGGATCCCGACCCGGACAATCCCCAGCCACTGACCGAGATTGAGTGGTCGGAGGAAGACGCCCTGCCCTTTCCTCTGTGCCTCTCGGCCCAGCGCCAGGAGCCCCCCTGTGACATCATCGAGAACATCAGCGTTGCCTGCGGCAATGTGGTGCTGGTTGACCACGGCGTCAGCGTTTCGGAACCACTGCCGCCGGTTCCGGCGGAAAAAACGCTGCGCCCCTGCGATTGTCTGGAAGGCGAGGCCGAAGCAATCGATATTCCAGGCCGATTCGAACCCGCGCTGGAAAAGGCGCCCCTGGTGTTCCGCCAACCTTTGTCAGCGGAGCTTCCCGCCTCGAAGCGGCTGCGCCAGGATGTGCGCAAAACACTTCCCCAGATCGAGCTGTGGGAACAGGCGCGAGACGGCGAGGACGCGGCGAAAACGCTGACGCAATGGCAACCGCGCCGCGACCTGCTGGGCAGCGGCGAGCGTGATCGTCACTTCGTCGTCGAAACGGACGATGAGGGACGAGGACACCTTCGCTTTGGCAATGATGAACTCGGCAAACGACCCGCGGCGGGCGCCAAATTCGTCGCCCGCTACCGGGTAGGCGGCGGCCCGGCGGGCAACGTCGGCGCGGGCGGGATCGGGCATCTGGTGACGCGAACCGAGCACATCAGCGTGAGCAGCCTCAGCGTCAGCAACCCGCTGCCCGCGGTTGGCGGCGAAAATCCCGAACCCCTGTCGGAGGTCAAGCTGTTCGCCCCTCACGCCATGCGCAAGCGCCTGGAGCGCGCAATCACCCCACAGGACTACGCCGACATCGTTCTGCGCGAATTTCCGCACAAGGTACAACGCGCCGCCGCCCGCCTGGTTTGGAA
>DRPO01000243.1 GCA_011330835.1 Gammaproteobacteria bacterium
GGAACAGTCGGTACGCACCGACTGAGCGCGACAATATATGAAACTATTGATACGGTGTTTTTTCAGAGTTGGGAGGCAATCCCGGTGCATGGAATGCACCCTACGGGCTACGGGCCCGGTGGTGGCGGCGCCGATACCAGGTCGGCGTGAATACTTTCTTTCCCGTTTTCTGCGTCCACGATTAACTTCCTTTCTAGTGTTCGGCCCTGCCTCGGGCAATGAGTCGGATCTTGAGTGCAATATATATTGTCACTTATCGTTCGCAGTGATAACGTAATAGCCTATCTTGTGACAAAACCACGACATGCTCGCCACCATCATCCCGGGAATTGGCTATGTTCTTTGGGCCGCCGCTGAGTTTACCCGGCCCTTTGCCTGGTGGAGCGCGGAATGAGGGGGGCTCGCCCCTATCGCGTGCTCTGGCTGCAATCGGGCGGTTGCGGCGGGTGCAGCATGTCGTTGCTCAACGCGGAACAGCCGGATCTGTACACGCTGCTTTCGGCGCATGGGGTGGAGCTGGTCTGGCATCCGTCGTTGAGCGAGTCTTGCGGCGATGATTTTCTGCGCTTGCTGGCGGATCTGGAATCCGGGAGGGAGCCGTTCGATGCCTTGTGTCTGGAGGGTTCGGTGATGCGCGGGCCGAATGGGAGCGGTCGCTTTCACCAGTTGGCGGGTTCAGGGCGGTCAATGATGGAGGTGATCGCGGGTCTGGCGGGGCGGGCGCGTCATGTGCTGGCCATTGGCAGTTGCGCGGCGTTTGGGGGGGTGACCGCCGCGGGCGGGAATCTGGCCGAGGCTTGCGGGCTGCAATATGAGGGGGAGGTCGCGGGCGGGTTGCTGGGCGCGGGCTGGCGGAGCAGAGGCGGCTTGCCGGTTATCAATGTCGCGGGCTGTCCGACTCATCCAGCCTGGGTGACGGATACGCTGGCGCAACTGGCGCGCGATGAATTGCCCGAGGAACGTCTCGATGCGCTGGGGCGGCCCCGCGATTATACGGATCATCTGGTTCATCACGGTTGTCCGCGCAATGAATATTACGAATACAAGGCGAGCGCCGAGCGCCCTTCCGATCTGGGCTGCATGATGGAGAATCTGGGCTGTCTCGGCACCCAGGCGCGCGCTGATTGCAATATCCGCCCGTGGAATGGCGGGGGTTCCTGCCTGCGCGGCGGTTATGCCTGTATCAATTGCACCGCGCCGGGTTTCGAGGAGCCGGGGCATGCGTTCGCGGAGACGCCCAAGATCGCCGGCATTCCCATCGGGTTGCCGACCGATATGCCGAAGGCCTGGTTTGTGGCTCTGGCTTCGTTGTCGAAGGCGGCGACGCCCCGGCGGCTCAAGGTGAACGCGGTCGCCGATCATGTTCGCGTGACGCCGGGAGCGTCCGCCCCCGGTCGGGGGAAAAAGGGGCGCTCATGAGTCGGCGGCGGATTCTCGGCCCGTTCAACCGCGTCGAAGGCGATCTTGAAGTCCGGATCGAGGCGGATGATGAGCGGATTCTCGCGGCCCGGGTGAATTCGCCGCTGTTTCGCGGCTTCGAGCAGATTCTGGTCGGCAAGCCGCCGAGCGACGCTTTGGTCTATACCCCAAGGATTTGCGGGATTTGCTCGGTGTCTCAGTCGGTTGCCGCCGCCCGGGCGCTGGGAGCTGCGGCGGGCGTTCAGCCGACGCCCAATGGCGGTCTGGCCGCCAATCTGATTCTCGCGGCGGAAAACCTGGCGGATCATCTGACCCATTTCTATCTATTCTTCATGCCCGATCTGGCGCGCGACGGCTATTCGCGGCAAGCCTGGTTTGCGAAGGTCGCCGCGCGCTTCAAGGCGCAAACCGGAAACGCCGCGCCGGAGGTGTTGCGGGCCCGGGCGGAATTTCTCCATCTGACGGCCTTGCTGGCTGGGAAATGGCCCCATTCGCTGGCCCTGCAGCCGGGTGGAACCACCTGCCCGTTGGAGCCGGCGGGCAAGATGGAGCTGTTGACGCTGCTGGGCAGCTTCCGGCGTTTTCTTGAATCGACGCTGTTCGCCGATGATCTCGAAGCGGTGGCCGCGCTGGACAGCGTCGAGGCGCTGAACCGCTGGCGGGCCGAACAGGAGAGGGGCGATTTTGGCCGGTTTCTCGCCCTGGCCGAAGCGCTCGATTTCGACCGGCTCGGTCGGGGGCCTGATCATTTCTTGAGTTACGGCGCCTACGAGTTGGATGGCGAGTTCCTGTTCCGTCCCGGCGTATGGCTCAGTGGCGCTGTCGCCGCCCTGGACACGGACGCGATTCGCGAGGATCTGAGCCACAGTTGGCTGGCTGGACAATCGCGCCCCGAGCATCCTTTCGACGGCAGCACCATTCCATCCACCGACGAGTCGGAAGGCTATTCCTGGTGCAAGGCGCCCCGGCTGGATGGGCGGCCCATGGAGGTGGGCGCGTTGGCCCGGCAACAGGTGGATGGCCATCCACTGATTCGCGATCTGGTGGCGCACAGCGGCGGCAATGTGCGCAACCGGGTGATCGCCCGCTTGCTGGAGCTGGCCCGGGTGGTTCCCCGGATGCAGGCCTGGGCTCGGGCGCTGAGGCCGGGCGAGCCGTTTTGCCGGACGGCGCGCCTGCCTTCGGAGGGCCAGGGGGCGGGGCTGACCGAAGCCGCGCGAGGCAGCCTCGGCCATTGGCTGCGGATCCGCGACGGGCGCATCGCCAATTATCAGATCATCGCGCCGACCACCTGGAACTTTTCGCCGCGCGACGCCGAGGGCGTTCCCGGCCCCCTGGAGCAGGCGCTGGCCGGTACGCCGCTGGCCGAACCGGCGTTGACGGAAGCGCGCATCCAGCATGTCATCCGCTCATTCGATCCCTGCATGGTATGCACCGTTCATTGAATCCAGCGCCGGTGGCTCCCAGCGACGCCCGCCAGGGGCTGCGGATCCGGGTGCGCGGCGTGGTGCAGGGCGTGGGCTTCCGGCCCGCCGTGTGGCGCATCGCCAAAGCGCTGGCCTTGCGGGGGCGGGTGCGCAATGACGGCGATGGCGTGCTGATCGAGATTCAGGGCGAACCCGGCGCGCTGCGGAGGTTCCTGTCCCGCCTGCGAAGCGAGGCGCCGCCGCTGGCGCGGATCGAAACGATCCAGACTCGCGAAATCCCCGCGCGCCCGCTGACGGGGTTTCACATCGTCGCCAGCGCCGAGACGCGGGCGAACACGCCGGTTGCGCCCGACGCGGCGACCTGCCCCTCGTGTCTGGCCGAGATCCGCGATCCGGACAACCGGCGATATCGCTACCCGTTCACCAACTGCACCCATTGCGGCCCGCGCTTGTCCATTGTCGCCGGCGTGCCCTACGAC
>DRPO01000244.1 GCA_011330835.1 Gammaproteobacteria bacterium
AATGACAAGATCGAGTCGTTCGGGCGAAACCTGGCGGCGGCGGGAGGGCGCGGGCTCGGGGATGCCGAAACGATTGCGGATCAAGCGTTCGCCGGGTCTGATCTTCTGAAAGACCAACCGATTCTCCCCGGCGCCAGCCAGCAGCGGAAGATAGACCGCTTTTCCCTGGACCTGAAGCTGGCGGATGATCTGGTCGGTCGGGAATTCGCCGTTGACCGCGAGGTAGCAGGCGACCTTGCGGCAATGCGCCAAATACCACCAATGTTTCAGGAACGCGACGACGCGTTGCTGGCAGCGGTTGCGTTGATGGCGCGGGATGCGCTGGCGCTGTCGCCGCAACTGCCGGCGTAGCGCCTGGATGTCGGCGGCTTGCATTGGGCGGCCCACATGGAGAATTAAAAGGGTGCACTCCATCGCACCGCTGTGGCTTTCGACCTTGAACCGAAGGTTCAAGTGGGGCTCTCGCT
Organism: Gammaproteobacteria bacterium; assembly: GCA_011330835.1. GTDB lineage: Bacteria > Pseudomonadota > Gammaproteobacteria > UWMA-0217 > UWMA-0217 > HyVt-560. The sequence continues at coordinate 468 of DRPO01000244.1, forward strand.
GAAACCTTAAGGCTTCCCGTCAAAAGCGGTACTGCACACCAGTTTCAAATCCCGATCCCCGGGGTAAGAAATTAGGCTCAAGGATTATACCCGGCCACTGGCGCATGCCACAGAGGCACCCGATCCTGGTTACGCGAACTGGCTTTTTACGCCACTCCGCCAATATTCAATCACTGATCAAAATTCCATTTGCTGAATGTTTTGCAGGCTCTTTTCGATCTTGTCCTGCATGATTTTCAGCCGTTTGGTCACGGCTTCGCTCTCCTCGTCGAACTCGTCCTTCTGCCGCAACAGTTCGTGCGTCAGGTTGAGCGCCGCCATCACCGCGATCCGGTCGGCGCCGATGACCTTGCCGGATTCCCGCACTTCCTTCATGCGATCGTTCAGCATGCCGGCGGCGGCGAGGAGGGCTTCTTCCTCATCCCTCCGGCAGGCGACGCGAAACTCGCGATCGAGAATCCTGACGGTGACGGGTATGGTTTCCTCGGTCATCAGCTGGCCTCCATGGCCTTGAGCCGGGAAATCATGGCCTCGACCTGCCGGCGGACCTTGTCCCGGTTCGATAGCAACTGGCCACGCTCGGACACCAGCACCGAGTTTTCGTCGCGCAGGTGGGCGTTCTCGCGCTTCAGCGTTTCGCAGGCTTCCAGCAGTTCCGCGAGACGATTCTCCAGCCTGGAGAGTTGCGAATCCATCGGCATGGCTGTGTTGCGATCAGTCATGGGGAAATACTAGGCCGACTGTTTGTGCCGGTCAAATCGGGATGTCCGTTTCTGTGATCTTGCCATCGGGTTTGAGGGCTGCCCGCCTTGCGAGGTTTGGTTACCGTCGGCATTCGCTTATACTGCGGATTTGGCGACGGGAATCCATGAATCTGCCCGCCTATACTGACATATCCGCAACGCTGGAACAGGCTGACGCGGTTCATTCGCCCGCCGAGGTCCACGGGATCTGCTGCGCGCTGCTGGCCAGGGACATCGCGACTCCGGGCGAACGGCTGTTCGAGTTCGTGTTCGGCGAAGAAACGTCCCTCGAAGACCCGGCGTTGCGACCGGTTCTCGATCTGTTCGAGAAAACCAAAAAACAGATGCAGGATCCCTTGCTGGGGCTGACCCTGCTGTTGCCGGATGACGCGGAGCCCCTGGCGGCGCGGATAGAAGCGGCCAGCAAATGGGCTTCCGGCTTTCTCTATGGCTGGCTGCAGGCCGGGCTGTCGGAAACGGGCAACGCCTCGCCGGAGGTGGATGAATTCCTGGCGGACTGCAAGTCGCTGGCGATCACGCGCTACCAGGTCGACGATGCCGAAGAAGACGGCGAGACCATCTACCTGGAGCTGACGGAGTACCTGCGCATGGGCGCCTTGCTGGTACAGGAGGAGACACAGCCCATCAAGGCGGCGCCACGCATTCATTAGAACGCGCCGTTTCAAGTAGAGCTGGAACCAGGAACCCAAAGATAACAAGAGATGACGACCAAACGACTACCCCAATCGGAGCTGAAACGCCGCCGCCGGCTGCTGATGGACATGATGGGCGACAACGCCATCGCGATCGTCCCGTCGGCCAATGAGCTGATACGCAACCGCGATGTGCATTACCCTTTCCGCCAGGACAGCGATTTCATGTACCTGACGGACTTCCCCGAGCCGGAGGCGGTCGCGGTGCTGATCCCCGGTCGCGAACAGGGCGAATTCATCATGTTCTGCCGGGAGCGCGATGTCGAGAAGGAGATCTGGAACGGCTGGCGGGTCGGTCAGGAAGGGGCCGTGTCCGACTATGGCGCCGACGACGCCTTCCCGATCGAGGACATCGACGAGATCCTGCCGGGCCTGCTGGAGCAACAGAAGCGGGTCTATTACACCATGGGCCGCTACACCGCGTTCGATGGCCGACTGCTCGACTGGGTCAATCAATTGCGCGCCAACAGCCGCATCGGGCGCTCCGCGCCGCACCAGTTCATCGATCTGGAGTTCCTGGTGCATGACATGCGGCTGTTCAAGTCGCGATCGGAAGTGGCGCTGATGCGCCGCGCCGCCGAGGTCTCCATTCGCGCCCATACGCGCGCCATGCGGGTTTGCCGCCCCGGGATGACCGAGTACCAGATCGAGGCCGAGATCCTGCATACCTTTCGCCAAGCGGATACCGAGCCCGCCTACCCCTCCATTGTCGGCGGCGGGATCAACAGTTGCATTCTGCACTACACCGACAATTGCTGTGAGTTGCGGGACGGCGACCTGCTGCTGATCGACGCGGGCGCCGAATACAGCGGTTACGCCAGCGATGTCACCCGAACCTTTCCGGTCAATGGCCGGTTCAGCGGCCCGCAACGCGCGATATACGAAGTGGTGCTGGCGGCCCAGGAGGCGGCCATCGAAAACGCATTGCCCGGACGCCACTGGAACGAGCCTCACGAGGCCGCCGTCAAGGTGCTGACCGAGGGGCTGAGGGATATCGGCCTGCTCAACGGCGACGCCGCCCAGCTGATCGAGGACGAAGACTACAAGAAATTTTTCATGCACAAGACGGGGCACTGGCTGGGCCTGGACGTCCACGATGTCGGCGATTACAAGGTGGACGAGGACTGGCGCATCCTCGAACCGGGCATGGTGCTGACGGTGGAGCCGGGGCTGTACATGCCTCCGCATTCCAACGACCTCGACGAGCGCTGGCGGCATATCGGGGTGCGCATCGAGGATGACGTGCTGATTACCCGGGAGGGTAACGAGGTATTGAGCGATGGCCTGCCCAAGAAGGTGGACGACATCGAAGCGCTGATGGCGGATGGATGACCCACGCGAACGACTATGACCTGACGATTATCGGCGGCGGCCTGGTTGGCGCCTCGCTGGCGGTCGCGCTGGCCGGGACGGACTGGCGCGTCGCGCTGATCGATCAGCAGGCGCTCCGGCGGTTGTCGGACGAAGCCGACGAGGATGAGCGCAGTCTCGCGCTGAGCTGGCAGTCGGGGAAGATCTTCCAGCGACTGGGCGTCTGGGAGGCGATCGCCCAACGCGCCGCGCCCATGCGGACCGTTCACGTCTCCCAGCAGGGCAGCTTCGGCGTCACCCGGCTGCGGGCGGCAGACCTGCGTGTCGGCGCGCTGGGACATGTCGTTCCCTACCGACACCTGGCGGCGACGCTGAACGCCCGCATCGAGGGCCAGACCAATCTGACCCGGCTGGCTCCCGCGCGACTGGCCGGCTTGCGCGCTACGCCCGGCGGCGTCGCGGTGGATCTCGATCAGGAAGGGAAAACGACGACGTTGACGACGCGATTGCTGGTCGGCGCCGATGGCGGTCGCTCCAACGTGCGCCAGCATCTGGGCATGCCCGCTCGCGAAACCGCCTACCATCAACAGGCGATTGTCGCCAATATCACCGTCTCCCACGGGCCGGACAAGGTGGCTTTCGAGCGTTTCACCGCCGAAGGCCCGATGGCGATGCTGCCGCTCGGCGAGTCGCGGTATTCCCTGGTGTGGACCGGCGATGAGGCCACAACGGCGCGGCGCATGGCCCTGCCGGATGGGGCCTTCCTCGACGCGCTGCAGCGGGCGTTTGGCTATTACGCCGGGCGCCTGATCTCAGCCGGGCGGCGCGAGACCTTTCCCCTGCGACAAGCGGTGGCGACGCGCGTCACGTCGCGGCGCTGCGCGCTGGTCGGCAACGCGGCCCATCTGCTGCACCCGGTGGCCGGACAGGGCTTGAACCTGGCGCTGCGCGACGTCGCCGCGCTGGCCAGCCTGCTGGCTTCGGCGAACGATCCCGGCCATCCGGATCTGTTGGCGCGATATGCGCAACTGCGCATGACCGATATCCGACTCACCGCCGAGGCCACCGACAAGCTGATCCGGCTGTTCGCCGACCCCTCCGCCCTGATGCGCCACCAGCGCGGCGCGGGACTTTGCCTGCTCGACAAGCTGCCGCCGGTCAAGAACCGGCTGGCGCGGTTCGGCATGGGGCTGCGCCGTCCGCTGGCGGCCCAACTCGGGAGTCTCCCATGATCAAACGTTACGACATCGCGATCGTTGGCGGCGGGATGATTGGCCTCGCGGCGGCGGCCGCCCTCAGCGGGCAGGGCCGACGCATCGGCGTCATCGAAGCCGGCGACGCCCCTCCCCCCATCGCGCGCGACGAACCCTTGCGGGCCCGCGTCGTCGCGCTGAGCCGCGCCAGCCAGAACCTGTTGCAACGTCTCGGGGCCTGGTCCGCTATCCAGGCGCGCCGCGCGACCGCCTATCACCACATGATCGTCTGGGACGCCAACAGCTTCGGCGAGATCGCCTTTCACGCCGAGGAAGCCGGCGAGCCGGATCTCGGCCACATCGTCGAGAATCACCTGATCGAGCGGGCGCTGTTCGAGGTCTGCGACGCCCGCGACGACATCGAATGGATCGGCCAGTCGAGGGTGGAGCGGGTGATGACCGAAGGCGAGGACGTGGTCGTGACGCTGGAGGAAGGCCGGATCGTCATGGCCAACCTGTTGATCGGGGCCGATGGCGCGCGCTCGCGGGTGAGGGAGGTCGCCGGATTCCAGACCGCCGAGACCGATTACGCCGAACGCGCCATCGTCGCGCTGGTGAAGATGGAAAACCCCAACCAGTCGACCGCATGGCAACGGTTTCTCGACAATGGCGTGCTGGCCCTGCTGCCGGTCGCCGACGGCGGCTTCTCCATCGTCTGGAGCGTGGTCGAAGCCGAAGCGGCGCGGCTCATGGCGCTGGACGACCAGGCCTTTTCTCGTGAGCTGACCGCCGCCTCCGATGGCCGACTCGGCAGGGTCGTGGAGCTGGGCCAACGATTCGACTTCCCGCTCACCGGCATGCAGGCCAACCCCCACATCAAGCCGCGCATCGCCCTGATCGGCGACGCCGCGCATCGGGTGCACCCGCTGGCTGGCCAGGGCGCCAACCTTGGATTCCTGGATGTCGCCGAACTG
>DRPO01000245.1 GCA_011330835.1 Gammaproteobacteria bacterium
CCCGCCAGGGGAAAGTCGCCCAGTACTTCGGTGATCATTTTCAGCTCCTCCGAATCCTCGCCAAACTGATGCCGGCCCCGGCCCAGACAGGAATAATACACGCCGCCCCGGATGGATCGGTCGCCGGCCCGCTGCTTGAGCGTTTCCAGCATTTGGATCATGTCCGCACGCGCGGTGTTGCCGTCGCGACGGCAAAACATGATCGAGTCGCCCGGCTTGACCAGTTCGCCGATGGCGATCATCTCCCGGGTGACATCGATGCCGATCAGGTTGCGCACCAGGTAGTCGCCGGTATCGGAATGACTGATCGGCAATCCGGCGAAGACGTAGCCGCCCAGGCGGTTGAGATCCCGGGCCAGCACTTCGCCAACATCCTCCTTCAGCACCGACAGCGCGCTGCGGCCATCGATTTCGGCGATCACATTGCCGCGCGCGTCCGAAACCTCGTGGATCGGGCCGATGGGCGAGCAGCCCTGCGTATGCCCCGCCAGCACATCGACCGAACCCGCGAACATGACGCCCGAGACGCCGCCGCTGACAATGCCATTGCTGATCTGGATTTGCAGGCTTTGGGACGAGGTCAGGCCGCCAACGAAGAAGCCTTCGCCGACGCTGGCGGAGAGGTTCTCGATCAGTTCGGGCGCGCTCGGGTTGGTCGGGTCGCCGTGAATCACGCCAAAAGTGGGCGTCCGCTCGGCGATCCACTGACGGTGGTCGCGAGCGAAGCTTTCCCGCCCTTCCATCTGGGCGGGGATCAACCGGAAGTCCTCCTCCGGATAGTCGAGCAGCATCACCACCATCGCGGGTTGGTCGTAAATCTCGATCCCGGTGGCGGCGACCCCCAGGCCAACCGTGCCGATCCACTGGCGCACGCCGGTGGCCTGCTCCAGCAAATGCAGCAGATGCTCCGTCTCGCGAGCCAGCGCATCGGTCAGGTAGATCACGCCGAGGCTGGCCGTTGCGGGAATATCGCCCAACTGGCTGAGGCTGGTGTTGACCAGCTCGCGCGGATCGGAGCCCGTGGCGTAACTGTAGAGAAATCTGCTCATGCCTTGGCTTGGGGAGTATTGTTCGATTCGCCCGACCTTATCACCGGCGCGGCGGACAAACAAAAAAGCCCCGATAACGGGGCTTTTCAGAATTGCGTAGGGTGGATCCGCTTCGCTTGATCCACCCTACGGCTTAAGCGGCGCGGCTCATGTTAGCCCTTGTTCGCGATCATGTCATGGATGATGGGCGTGAGGATGATCTCCATCGCCATTCCCATCTTGCCGCCGGGAACCACCAGGGTATTGCGGCGCGACATGAACGAACCGGGCAGCATCGCCAGCAGGTTCGGGAAGTTGATATTGAACTTGGCCGGATCGGCGAAGCGAATCACCACCAGGCTCTCGTCCGGCGTGGGAATGTCCCGGGCGATGAACGGGTTGGAGGTGTCCACCGTCGGAATCCGCTGGAAGTTGATATCGGTGCGCGAGAACTGCGGCGTAATGTGGTGCACATAGTCCGGCATGCGGCGCAGGATGGTGTCGACGATCACCTCCGCCGAATAACCGCGCTCCGCATTGTCGCGGAAAATCTTCTGAATCCACTCCAAATTCACAATAGGCACCACGCCAATACCCAGATCGACATGCCGCGCAACATCGTAGCCATCGCCCTGCACCAGGCCGTGCAGCCCCTCGTAGAACAGCAGGTCGGTGCCCTCCGGCACATCCTCCCATGGCGTGAACTGGCCGGGTTTCAGATCGGCGCCGAGCCGCTTGTTGTGCAGCTCCGCCTCTTCATCGCTATGGAGGTAATAGCGCTTCTGCCCCCCGCCGGTCTCGCCATAAGTGGCGAAGAGCTCTTCCAGCTTGTCGAACAGATTGGCCTCGGGCCCAAAATGGCTGAAATGGCTATTGCCCTCATCTTCAGCCGCCCGCATGTGTTCCTTCATCGCAACCCGGTCATAGCGATGAAAGCTGTCGCCTTCCACCACGACTGGATTAATATCCTGCCGCAGGAAGATGTGTTCAAAGGCTTTCTTGACAGTCGAGGTTCCGGCCCCTGAAGAGCCGGTAACGGCAACGACGGGATGTTTTCTGGACATCAGGTTTCTCCCGGTAGATTGAAAAATCAAATGCTTGCATGCGCCGACATCAGCCCCTCAGACAGAACCCCGGCGCTGTCCCCGCTGGATCGCCATCGGGACGCTCCAGCGGGGACTGAATTTTTGTGACAGACACACAGCCGGTGCGCATTGTATACCCGTCAAACGCGAAAGTCTTGCCTCGTTGGCGAGTGAATACGCCTCGCACGATTAGTCAGTATCCTCGCGCGGGGAAGTCCGCCGCGCGAACAGCAAGTCCCAAACGCCATGCGCCAGGCGTTGGCCTCGGCGCTCGAAGCGGGTTTCGGGGCGGTTGGCGGGGCGTGGGATGTAGCCTTTGTTGTCGGCGAGGTTGCGGAATTCCGGGGTGGCGTTGAGTAGCGCCAGTGCGGAGGCGGCGTAGTCTTCCCAGTCGGTGGCCATGTGGAAGCGGCCTCCGGGTTTGAGCCGGGAGGCGACCAGGGCGAGGAATTCGGGGTTGACGATGCGGCGTTTGTGGTGGCGCTTTTTGGGCCAGGGGTCGGGGAAGAAGAGTTGTACGGTGTCGAGAGAGGCGGGGGGAATCATTTGTCGCAGGACGTCGAGGGCGTCTTCGCAGACTACGCGCAGGTTGTTGAGCTGGCGTTGCTGGATTTGTTGCAGGAGGTGACCGACGCCGGGTCGATGGACTTCGACGCCGATGAACCCGCGCGAGGGGTCGCGCTCGGCCATTTCGGCGAGGGATTCGCCGTTGCCGAATCCGATTTCGAGGGTGATCGCCTGGGCGTGGGGGAAGAGGGTGGCGAGATCCAGTCGGTCGTCGTCGAGCGAGAGGCCGTGGCGGGGCAGCAGGGTTTCGAGCGCGTGGCGCTGCCCTGGCGTGATTCGGCCCTCGCGGCGAACGAAGCTGCGGATTCTGCGCGGCGCGTTGGGTTGCGTGGTCGGGTGGGTCACCGCTTAGAAGAAGGCGCCGTCGATGGGGGAGGAGGCGGAGGCGAAACGCTTGCGCGGCATCCGTCCGGCGAGGAAGGCTTCGCGTCCGGCTTCGATGCCCTTTTTCATGGCGGAGGCCATGAGTACGGGGTCCTGGGCGGCGGCGATGGCGGTGTTCATCAACACGCCGTCGCAGCCCAGCTCCATGGCGACCGCCGCGTCGGAGGCGGTGCCGACGCCGGCGTCGACAATGATCGGCACATTGGCGTTTTCGACGATTTCGATGATGTTGTAGGGGTTGCGAATGCCGAGTCCGGAGCCGATGGGGGAGGCCAGCGGCATGACGGCGACGCAGCCGATTTGTTCCAGTTCCCGGGCCACGATGGGGTCGTCGTTGGTGTAGACCATGACGTCGAAGCCGTCGGCGACGAGGGTTTCCGCCGCCTTGAGGGTTTCGGTGATGTGGGGAAACAGGGTTTTTTCATCGCCGAGCACCTCGAGCTTGACGAGGGTGTGACCGTCGAGCAGTTCGCGGGCGAGCCGGCAGGTGCGCACGGCGCTGTCGGCGTCGTAGCAGCCGGCCGTGTTGGGCAGGATGGTGAATTCGTCGGGCGGTATGACTTCCAGCAGGCTGGGTTCGTCCGGGTTCTGGCCGATGTTGGTGCGGCGGATGGCCACGGTGACGATTTCGGCGCCGCTGGCGAGAATCGCCGCGCGGGTTTCTTCCAGATCCTTGTATTTTCCGGTTCCGACCAGCAGTCTGGACTGGTAGGTTTTGCCGGCGACGGTCAATGGTTGGTCTTGCATGGTTTTCCGTGGTCGTGTGGGAATGGGATTGTGGAGGCGACGGCTCGGGCCCGACATGATCCGGGTCAAGGCGCGGGTGCGGATGGCGGCGCTATCCTCCGCCGATCGCGTGAACGATTTCGATCGCGTCGCCCGGTTTGATCGTTACTTCGTCGTAACAACCGCGCGGCACGATCTCGCGGTTCAGCTCCAGCGCCAACCGCTTGTTTTCCAGCGACAAGCGTTGGATCAGGTCGGCTACCGACAGGCGGTCGGGCACATCGGTCGGTTCGCCGTTGAGCACGATTTCCATAATGAGACAATCAACTAAAAAGGTTATGATATACCCGTCAATGACAAAAATCTTGCTGCCGCGCGGGTGTAGTTCAATGGTAGAACCTCAGCTTCCCAAGCTGATGACGTGGGTTCGATTCCCATCACCCGCTCCAACCCCGTCTCTGGCGACCCATCCATGAACAAGGTCATTATCACCGGCGCAGGCGCCATCGGCCTGATGTCCGCCCGGCAGTTGGCCATGGCGGGCTATCCGGTTACTGTCGTCGAGCGCGGCGAACCCGGCCGGGAGTCCTCCTGGGCCGGCGGCGGCATTGTCTCTCCGCTCTATCCCTGGCGCTACCCCGACGCGGTCAACCAGCTCGCCGACTACAGCCAGCAACGCTACCCCGCGTTGGCGATGATGCTGAAAGAAACCACCGGCATCGACCCGGAGCTGCTGGAGTCCGGCATGCTGCTGCTGGACGATCCGGAGCCGGAAATCGACGCCTGGTCCGAGCGCTGGAATCACCCGGTCGAATACCTGGACGGCGCGGCCGCGATCGCCGCCGTGCAGCCTGGCCTCAATTCCGACTACTCGCGCGCCACCTGGCTGCCCGACCTGATGCAGCTTCGCAACCCGCGTCTGCTCGCGGCCCTGCTGGCCGATGTGGGGCAGCGCCCGCAAATCACCCTCACCGCCCACGCCCAGGTTCAGTCCATCGCTCTGGACAATGGCCGCGCCGTTGGCGTCGAGACCGACAAGGGCCGCATCGAGGGCGACATCGTTCTCATCTGCGCCGGCGCCTGGAGCAGCGGCCTGTTGCCCGAATCCGCCCTGTCCGCCCGCCGCGTCGAGCCCGTCAAGGGCCAGATGATCCAGTTCCAGACCGCTCCGGGGATGCTTGCCCGCATGGTCATGCGCGACAGTCGCTACCTGATACCGCGCAAGGATGGCCTGATCCTCGCCGGAAGCACGCTGGAGCATACCGGCTTCGAAAAGCAGACCGACCAGCAAGCCCTGGAACAACTGCGCGACTTCGCTATCGACGTTGTTCCCGCGCTCCGCGACGCGCCGATTGTCAACCACTGGGCCGGCCTGCGTCCCGGCACCGATACGGGTATCCCGCTGATCGGCCCCCACCCCGAGATCGACAACCTGTTCATCAACGCCGGCCACTTCCGCAACGGCATCGTGATCGGGCTGGCCTCGGTGCGGCTCGGCATCGACCTGATCCTCGGGAATCCCCCCATTTTCGACCCAGAGCCCTACCAGATCGCCGGAAATCACTGATTTCGTGAGCCAATTTTGGACACCCTCAACTCCAGAGGTATACTCGGGGCATGGAGACGCGCTCTCAACTTCGCGAACAGGTCACCCGGAAGCTGCTGGATTCCGGCATCAACCCGACCCGGCAACGGCTGGAGATCGGCGTCTGCCTGTTCGAGAAAGACAAGCACATCAGCGCGGACCAGGTGCTTGAGCTGGTCAACCGTGGCGCTTGCGAAGTCTCCAAGGCCACCGTCTACAACACTCTGGGCCTGTTCGCCGAGCGTGGCCTGGTGCGGGAACTGGTCATCACCCCCAACAAGGTCGTCTACGACACCAATGTCAGCGACCATCACCACCTCTACAATGTCGATACCGGCGATTTGCAGGATCTGGAGACCGACGAGCTGCATCTCAACGCATTGCCCCGATTGGACGACGGCGTCCAGATCGACGGCGTCGACATCATCATCCGGGTCAAGAACAAGACGCCCGCCTGAATTGGCCGCGCTTGCCTCCTGGCTCTACGAATCGACGCAACGCCTCGATCGAAGATCGCGATGCTCGTGGGATATCCTCGGGCGTCCGGATGACGAGAGGATGATCGCCCGGGCGTGTTCGGGTTGGTTGCTGGCGCTGGCGTCGCAGAGCATCAGGGTTCCCGCCTGGAGCGCGCCGGAGGTGCGCCGCGAAAACCCGGCGCCGATGTAGGAGATGTATTGCCTGACCGGGCGGTTGCCGCGCAGGGTGATGTTTCCCGGTAGTGGACCGCGCTTTTGCAGCAGCTTTTCATGGCTGTCGAGAACGGCGTTGTGATTGTCGTCCTCGAAAATGATCCAGCCGTTCTCCCAGTGCTCGCCGGTTTTTCGAACCGTGATCCGGGCGTTTCTGAGAATGGCCTCGCTGCGGGCGTAGTAGAGATCGCTGAACACGCGGTTGGCGGTTGAAGTCAGACGGTTGTTCGTGAGCATGGCCTGGCCGGCGCTGACCGCCATGGGGATGGCCGTGAAAATGATGGCCAGGGTTGTGATCAGTTCGAATAGCGTAAATCCTGTCTCTTTTGGACGCATGGCTTCCTTTCCCGCGATTCTTCCCTGGTTGCGAGAAGCATAGCTGGACGGTCGGATTGCGCATCAGGGCGACAGTTGAAATGAGGACCGCTGCTCATGCATTCTGATGAGTGGTTGTGGCGGGTTGATCTGGTATTCTATTGGAGTCACGTTGGTGTACAAGATTGATGAAGCCCTTTTGTCGCAGGTTTGATGGGGTGCGCAAAGCCCATGGCCGCCCGGTAACGGGGCGGCGGGGGATGGTTGCGGGTTTTACGCTGATCGAGCTGGTTGTCACGCTGATGGTGGCGGGCGTGGTGTTCGCCATCGCCATTCCCAGCCTGCGGGATCTGGTGCAGCGGAATCGGTTGACGACTTCGACCAATCTGTTGGTGTCGAGCTTGCACAGGGCGCGCGCCGAGGCGGTGCAACGCAATGATGCGGTGTCGCTGTGCGCCAGGACTCGAGCTGGCAAGGATTTGTCCGAGGGCTGGTTCGTGGCGCTCGGCGACCAGTGCGATGTGTCGAAAGTCGTCAGCGGCGTCGAGGGCGTCAAGGCGCCGATCGTGGCCACGGGCGTTCGCCAGATCATTTTCAGGGGCGATGGCTCGGCGTCGGGAACGATCGCGGATCAGCCGGCTTTCGAGTTGGTCAATGCTGGCTTCAGGCGCGAAGTCTATGTGGAGACAACCGGACAGGTGCGCACCGAAACTCCGGACCCCGCGACAACCCGATCGGCTGATGCGCCCCGGTAATCGGGGAGGGCCGCCAGGCGCGGCATCCGGTTTTACGCTGCTGGAGGTGCTGATCGCCATGCTGGTGCTGGCGATCGCGTTGCTGGGGCTGGCGAAGTTGCAGGCGTTTGGCATGCGCAATACCGGCAACGCTTATTTCAGAACTCAGGCGACCTTGCGGATGAATCAGGCGATCGAGCAGACGCGGGAGGCCTCGATCCAGTACCCGTATCGGCGCGAGGAGTCCGTCGAGGCATTGCCGGCGGGCGCGCTGAAGCTGGTCTGTCCGGCGCCGGACAGCCTGTGCACGGCGACTGTCGAGTGGGATGAATCGGCGGGAGACGGGAGCGGGTCGGCTGGGCAGCGGCACCGGCGCATTCAGATCGGGTTTGTCCGATGAACCGGTATCGCGGCTTTACCCTGGTCGAGTTGCTGGTAGCGATGGTGATCGGGCTGTTGATTCTTGGCGCCGTCGGCGCGGTTTACATCACCGGCAAACGCACCTACAAGGCTCGGGACGCGGCGTCCCGGATGCAGGAAACCGGGCGGATCGCGCTCAGGCAGTTGGCGCGGGGGATTTCGCAGGCCGGTTTTCCCCGGGATGATGGCGTCGCGCCGGTGCTGGTCGGCGGCAATCCGGTGGTCGACCTTGATCCGCTGGGCATCGCGGTCAGTAGCGATGACCCCGGCGGGACGATCAGCGGCGACGTGGTGACAGTCCACCGCTTGAGCATTCCGGACGATCCGGTCTATGGCGACCGGGATTGCTGGGGGCAGCCGACGCGGTCGCCCGGCCATGTGGTTCACAGCTATTTCGTGGAAAAGGGCGTCTTGAAATGCCGGGGAAGCGGCAACCCCAGCGCCCAGCCGATTGTTGATGGCGTCGAAAACATGCAGGTGCGTTATGGGGTCAAGTCGGGCAACGCGCTTCAGTATTTCAACGCGACCGCGCTCAACGCCCCGGATCGGGTGGAGTCGATAGAGATCGCGTTGCTGGTCACTGGCGGCGAGTCGGTGGACGCGGCTTACCAGGAACGGATGTTCCAACTGCTTGACCAGCCCGTGAAAACGCCCCAGGATGTCGCCAAAAACCATCCTGAGCTGAACCGGTTGGGCGGTCGGGGAAAATTACAACGATTGGGCAAGATGAGTTACCAGATTTTCAGGGCGACCATTCCACTGCGCAACAAGATGGATTTCTGATGCGAATGCAATTATCGGGAGCCTCGCAACAACAGGGGATAGCGCTGATCGTGGGTCTGATCCTCGTGGTGGCGCTGACGCTGGTCGGCGTGACCGCGGTCAGGCTGGCGACGACCGATGAGCGCATTGCCGCCAACAGTCTGTATGGCGCGGTCGCTTTTCAGGCGGCGGAGTCGGCGCTGACCGAGGCGAGCGACGAGAAAACGATTCACGAACTGATCGTCGATTGCGTCGAACACGGTTGTGAAACGCCGCGAGAGGTCAAGCGTTACCGCTATCCGGTGGATGTCGGCGGCGGCAGCGTCAACGCCACGGCGGTGGTGACCTTGTCCGAGGATCAGGTCTGGAAACAGCGCAGTCTCTCGTGGGAGGGCTCCAGTCTGGGCGTGGGCGTCGCCAATTTCAACGTCAGGGTCTTCCGGTTGCAGGCGGATGGCGAAGGGCCGCCGAATTCCAACGCGAAAGCGCGGCATTTTCTCGGCGTGGGCCGAATCGTACCGGCGAGGTCGCAATGACAGGGGGAGCGTCACTCATGATTCGATGGATCGCCAGGTTGTTGGCTTTCGCGCTGCTGGCGGGCGTTGCCCGGGCGGATGATACCGAAATCTATTTCGCTGGGGCGACCAACGCCGGAGCGCCGAATATTCTCTTCATTCTCGACGCCTCCCGGTCGATGCGCTGGCGGCCCCAGGACGATCCGCCGCTGAATCTCAGCCAGCCGCCATTCGCGGTCGGCGCGGACAATCCGGCCTCCCGTTTCGCCATCATGAAGAACGCGCTGGTCGCGGCGTTGACCAATATCCGCGAAGCCAACGTGGGCCTGATCAACTACGGCGGGCATGACGAAGAGGCCATGGCGAACGGGGTGAAGTTCCCGATCGCGCCGGTTACGCCGGAAACGGTGGCGGCTATCGAGAACCGCATCGCCGGCTTCGAGGTCGATGGCTTTACGCCGATCGTCCAGTCCTTGTACGAGTCGGCCCGGTATTTTCGTGGCGAGGATGTGGATTACGGCGTCTCGGCCAATCCCCAGCGAATAGCCGATCCGGGCGCCTACACCAAGTTTTTCCTCGACCAGACGGAAACCCTGCAAGGGCATTTTTCCGCGTTCTGCAATACCTCGCCCGATCTTGGCGCGCTGGAAACGCAACTGCGGACGAGTCTTGGCGAGGATTATGTCCAGGGGTCGCTGTCGGGGCTGCGGTGCAACAATACGACGTCCGGAACCTGTACCGAGTACAAGGAGTCGGGCGAATGCGTCAATTTTGTCTCCTCCGGAGAAGTGAATGGCGGCTTCTGGACCTACGACTACCAGGTCAAGAAGTGGCGCGGCGTTTATAACAGCCCGATCAAGAATCCCTGCCAGGAAAACGTCATCGTCCTGCTCTCCGACGGCAAGCCGGACGACGGTCTGGGGTCGGCGCGAAATCCGGTCAACGACCTCGATATCATCAACAAGGTGCAAAGCCTGACGCACCGGTCCTGCGGCGCGCCGGTGGACGGGCTGGAAGATGGGCGTTGCGGAGCCGAGCTGACTCGCTTTCTGGCGTCGGTCGATCAGGATCCGAATTTCGATGGCGACCAGTTGATTCACACCTATGTGGTCGGATTCGCCGTGGACGGCGCGGGCAAGCGTTATCTCCGTTCACTGGCTCAGCCGCATGAAGGCGCCAAGGGGTTCTACACGGCGGATAACGAGGCGGCGCTAACACAAGCGTTGACCAGCATTACCGCCGACCTGGTGAACATCAATTCCAGCTTCAGCCCGCCGACCATCGCGGTCAATCAGACGACCGGCCTGGTGAACAGCGGCGATGTGATCGCGCCGATGTTTCGCGCCAGCCGCTTGCCGCGCTGGGTGGGGAATATCAAACGCTACCGGCTGGACACCACCAGCATTCCCCCGACGCTCAAGGACAAGGATGGAAACAATGTCCTCGATGGCAATGGCCGGATCATCAGTTCGGCGCGGAGCTACTGGCTGCCCGAGGGCGACAAGGCGGACGGCGCCGAGGTGTCGGCTGGCGGCGCGGCGCGACTGCTGGAGCTGGATCGCAATCTTTGGGTCAATGACGACACGGATGGCTTGATCCCGTTGACGGTAGAGAATGTGGTGGAACACGACTGGGCCGATCCGCCTGAGTCAGCGCCTGACGGTCTTGCCGCCGAAGTCAGAACCCGTCTGGTGAATTTTATCCGGGGCATCGATCCCGAGACGGGC
>DRPO01000246.1 GCA_011330835.1 Gammaproteobacteria bacterium
GCGTACCAGTTGGCCACCCATTCCCAGCCGACGCCGCCGAGACTGCCAAACACTGCGCCCGAGCGGATCTCGTCGATGGTCTTGTGCTGGGTCAGCCCGGTCTTGATGCTGTCCAGCGGGGTGGCCATGGTCATGCTGTCGAACAGGTCATGCTCCATCAGCGACCCGCCGAAAATCACCTTGATGGACTCCAGCAGCCCCAGGGAATGCTCGGCGATCGGCGATGGCGCGACCCAGTGCGTCATGTAGGCCGGAAACGAGATCAGCAGCGAGACATAGGCCACCATGGCGGGATTGAACGGGTTGTAGCCCAGGCCGCCGTAGAGGTGCTTGGCGATGATAATGGCGAAAAACACGCCGCAGACGACGATCCACCACGGCGCCAGTTGCGGCAGCGCCAGGGCCAGCAGCCAGGCGGTGACGATCGCGCTGTAATCCTTGAGATACGGCAGCGGATCGCGACCGCGCAGCTTCAGCGCCAGCGCCTCGAAAGCCACGGCGCAGAGAATGGCCAGAATCAGGTTGATCAGCACGCCCCAGCCGAAATACCAGATGGCCGCGAGCGTTCCTGGCGCGAGCGCCAGCAGCACCTGTCGCATGACCCGGGAGACGCCATTGGCGGGCGGCAGGAAAGGCGAGCTGGCCACGGTCTTGAATTGCATCAGTCCGAACCTCCGCCTGGGGTTGAGGCGTCCTTGCCGGGGGAAGCCGCGCTCTCCGCCTTGTCTTGCGCGAGCTTCTGCTTGCGCGCCTTGGCGCGCTCCATGGCGGCCTGGATGGTTTTCTTCTTGGCCTCGTCCGACTGGGTGTCCGCTTTCAGCGCGGCGCGTTTCTTGGCGAGCTTTTCGGCTTTTTCCCGTTGCTGCCGCTCCAGCCGCGCCTGGCGGAATTCGTGCCGCTGGCGGGCGATATCGGTCTTGCGGGCCCGTTTTTCCTGCTGCCAGATCTCGTTCTTGGCGTGGCGGTAATACTGCACCAGCGGAATGTGGGCTGGGCAGACATAGCTGCAACAGCCGCACTCGATGCAGTCGAACAGCGAGAATTCCTGGATCTTGTCGTAGTCGCCCGAGCGGGCGTACCAGTACATCTGCTGCGGCAACAGGTTGACCGGGCAGGCGGCGACGCAGTCCCCGCAGCGGATGCAGGCGGAAGCGTCATTGACGGGGCGCACCTCGGATTCGGCGGCGACCAGCAGGCAGTTGGTCGCCTTGATCACGGGCAACTGATCGTGCCTGAGCGAGATCCCCATCATCGGGCCCCCCATGATCAGGTAGCTGGCCGCGTCGCTGTAGCCGCCCGCCTGGCGCGTCAGGTCGCTGAACATCGCGCCGATGCGCACGCGCAGGTTCTGGGGGTGCTCGATGCCGTTGCCGGTAACGGTGACGACCCGCTCGATCAGCGGTCGACCGTGAATGATCGCCTCGTGAACCGCGTACACCGTGCCGACGTTGTGGCAGGTCACGCCGATATCGGCGGGCAGGCCGTGGGGCGGCACTTCCTGGTTGGTCAGCACCTTGATGAGCTGTTTCTCGCCGCCGGTGGGATAGCGCGTCGGCACGACGACGACCTCGATATCCTCCTCGCCCGATTCGCGGACCGCCTGGCGCATCGCGCTGATCGCTTCCTTCTTGTTGTCCTCGATGCCGATCAGCACCTGCTCGGGCTTGAGCAGATGCCGGACAATGCCGATTCCGGAAACGATCTCGGCCGCGTGTTCGCGCATCAGCATATCGTCGCAGGTGATATAGGGCTCGCACTCCGCGCCGTTGATCACGACCGTCCTGATCGGGCTTTTCTCGCCGGGATTGAGCTTGACCGAGGTGGGGAACGCCGCGCCGCCCAGGCCCACGATGCCCGACTCGCGCAGCCGGTTGCGCAGCTCCAGATCCGGAACCTCGCGATAGTTCGGCAAGGGCTCGGGCAAATCCTCGGTCCACTCGTCGCGGCCATCGGATTCGATCTCGATGCACAGGCTTTGCAGGCCGGAGGGATGGGGCACGTCGCGATCCTCGATGGCCGTCACCGTACCGGAAATGCTGGCGTGCACCGGCGCCGAGACATAGCCTTGCGCCGCCGCGATCTTTTGCCCCTTCTTGACCTGCTCGCCAACGCTGACCAGCACCTCGGCCGCGTTGCCGATATGCTGGCGCACCGGCAGAACCACGCGGGCGGGCGCCGGCGTCTCGCCGATCGGCTTGAGGGTAGAGAGCGTCTTGTGGCCAGGCAAATGCAGGCCGCCGTGAAATTTCCCCAACATGGTCAATGCGCCGCCACCGGTTCGGCGGATTCGGTTTCTTCGGGGAGCGGCCAGACCCAGTCGTCGATCGTCGTCTCCACCGGCTCCATGACAATGCAATCCACCGGGCAGACCGGCACGCACAGCTCGCAGCCGGTGCATTCCTCGGCGATCACCACATGCATCTGCTTGGCCGCGCCGATGATCGCGTCGACCGGACAGGCTTGCAGGCACTTGGTGCAGCCGATGCAGTAGTCCTCGATGACCCGCGCCACCTCCGGCTGGCTCTTGTGCTCGCCGCGCTCCTCGTCCAGCGGCTTGGGATCAACGCCCAGCAGGTCGGCCAGATTCTGGATCACCGCCTCGCCGCCCGGCGGACAGCGGTTGATGTCGGCTTCGCCCGAAGCGATCGCCTCGGCGTAGGGCCGGCACCCGGCGAAGCCGCATTGACCGCACTGCGTCTGCGGCAAAATCGCGTCGATCTGATCGACGATCGGATTGCCCTCCACCTTGAAGCGGATGGCGGAATAGCCCAGCACCAGTCCGAAGAAGGCGGACAGCGCGCCGATGACGAGAATGGCTGCGATCATGAACCGATCAGCCCCGAACCAGCCCGGAGAATCCCATGAACGCCAATGACATCAGCCCGGCGGTAATCAGCGCGATCGCATTGCCCTTGAAGGGCTGAGGGACATCCGCCACGGTAATCCGTTCGCGAACCGCCGCGAACAGCACCAGCACCAGCGTAAAGCCGATCGACGCGCCGAACCCGTAGAGTCCCGACTCGAGAAAACCGTTGTTCTCCTGAACATTGAGCAACGCCACGCCCAGCACCGCGCAGTTGGTGGTAATCAGCGGCAGATAGATGCCCAGCACCTTGTAGAGCATCGGGCTGGACTTGTGCACCACCATCTCCGTGAACCCGACGATAGCCGCGATCACCAGAATGAAACTGATGGTGCGCAGATACTCGATATGCAGCGGCGCCAGCAGATAATTGTTGACCAGATAACTCGACAGCGACGACAGCGTCAGCACGAAAGTCGTCGCCAGCCCCATCCCGATCGCCGTCTCCAGCTTGCGCGAAACCCCCATGAAGGGGCACAGCCCAAGGAACTTCACCAGCACGAAATTGTTGACCAGGATCGTGCTGACAAGAATAAGAGCGAATTCAGTCATCTGGATGCGGATTGAGGTTGTACGAACACCCGCGCGGATGCCCGACCCGACGGGTAAACCCGACTTCACGGGCAGCGCAGACCGCCGCCCCCGGGAAAGCCGGGCTCGAAAGTCTATCGGGACCGGAAGGATTATACATGAGCTATGTCAAACACAGCGGGGATTCCGGACTTCCGCCAATGGATATACTGCTCGCGACCCCAAGGGGAGCGCAGGCAAAGGGCCTACGGCAGCCCGAAATCAGTGATGATGCCCGCCCGGGCCATGCACATGACCGTGACTGATTTCCTCGGCGGTGGCGTCGCGAACATCGACCACCTTCACATCGAAATGCAGCGTCTTGCCCGCCAGCGCGTGATTGGCGTCGGTCACCACGAAATCATCGCCAACCTCGACTACCGTCAGCGCAATGGTGGCTCCTTCCGGCGTTTGCGCGTGAAACTGCATGCCGGGCTGGATCTCCACATCGTCGGGGAAGACATTGCGAGGAAGTTTCTGCACCCCGTTGGGATCCACCTCGCCATAGGCGTCGGCGGGCGCGATCGAAACGCTGACCTCGTCGCCGGGCTTCTTGCCCGCCAGCGCGTTTTCGAGTCCGGGAATGATATTGCTTGCGCCATGCAGATATGCGAACTCGGCGTTTTCCGACCGATCGAGCTCCACGCCCTCGTCATCCTTGAGCACGTAATCCAGAGTGGCGACTTTGTCTTTTGCGATTTCCATAGGCCTGTTGTCAATAGGAATGAAACGACACCGTATCACCGATCCGGGCCGCGCGCCATTGGAGCCCCCTGGGAGCGCCGGCGTCCCGCCGGCCCAGAGGCAATGTCGGGCGCAGCCCGACGAGCCGAAAGCCCCCCTCTCGCACCCACAACCAGGAAAAAATACGAAGCTCAGGAGCCCCTTACCCTGCTCTCCAACGAGCGACACGCTTTTGAGGAATACCAACCCTCTTGGCCGGCGGGACGCCGGCGCTCCCAGGAGGGGCGGCTCGGAGCGTCGGCATCTTGCCGGCAAAAGCCGTTACGGGGTTCCGATTCCGCCTTGGGGTTCGGCGATAAGCCCCCCAACT
Source organism: Gammaproteobacteria bacterium (assembly GCA_011330835.1). Lineage (GTDB taxonomy): Bacteria > Pseudomonadota > Gammaproteobacteria > UWMA-0217 > UWMA-0217 > HyVt-560. The sequence continues at coordinate 4,488 of DRPO01000246.1, forward strand.
TCCTCGCGGGCGTTGGTTTTGAGCTGGCCGATGGTTTCTTCGCGCGCGGCGATTTGGTCGACGATCTGGCGGCGTTCCTCATCGA
>DRPO01000247.1 GCA_011330835.1 Gammaproteobacteria bacterium
CTGCCGCGCCTGATCGGCGCCGACAACGCCATCGAATGGATCGCCGGCGGGACAGCCAACAAACCGGAAGCGGCGCTCAAGGTCGGCGCGGTGGACGCCGTCGTCAGCCCGGACAAGCTGCGCGCTGCGGCGCTTGCCATGCTCGGCGAGGCGGTCGCGGGCAGGCTCGACTGGCGGGCGCATCGTCAGCGCAAGCAAGTTCCGCTGCTATTGCAGCCGGTGGACGCCAAAATGGCCTTCGAAACCTCCCGCGCGGTGATTTTTGGCAAGGCTGGCAAGCATTATCCCGCGCCGTTCAAGGCGGTCGATGTCATCGAGGCCGCCGCCGGCATGAGTCGCGACGAGGCGTTGGATGTCGAGCGCGCCGGATTTCTGGAGATGGCGCGCTCGCCGGTGGCGGAAAATCTGGTCACGCTGTTTCTCAACGACCAGCAGATCAAGAAAAAGGCCAAGGCCGCGCTCGCCCATGCGCCGCGAATTCGCAAGATGGCCGTGCTGGGCGCGGGCATCATGGGCGGCGGCGTGGCATACCAGGCCGCCAGCAAGGGGCTGACCGTGGTGATGAAGGACATTCGCGAAGAGGCGCTGAATCACGGCATGGAGGAGGCCGCGCGGCTGCTGGGCAAGCAGATCCAGCGCGGCAAGCTGGACGCGACCGGCATGGCCCAGGCGCTGATGCGCATCCGCCCGACGCTGCACAGCGCTGAACTGGCCGACGCCCAGGTGGTGGTGGAGGCCGTGGTGGAACATCCGAAAATCAAGGACGCCGTGCTGCGCGAGACCGAGGCGCTGCTGGACGAACAGGCCTTTCTCACCTCCAATACCTCCACCATTTCCATCGATCTGCTGGCGAAAAATCTCGACCGTCCGGAGCGTTTCTGCGGCATGCACTTCTTCAATCCCGTGTACAAAATGCCGCTGGTCGAAGTGATACGTGGACAAAAAACCAGTGATGAAACCGTCGCCGCCGTGACCGCGCTGGCGGTGGCGCTGGGCAAGTCGCCGATCGTCGTCAACAACTGCCCCGGCTTTTACGTCAACCGCGTGCTGTTTCCCTATTTTCGCGGTTTCAATCTGCTGCTGCGCGACGGAGCCGACTTTCGCCAGATCGACAAGGTCATGGAAGGCTTCGGCTGGCCAATGGGGCCGGCCTGGCTGCTCGACGTGGTCGGACTGGATACCGCCCACCACGCCGCCGCCGTGATGGCCGAGGGCTTCCCCGACCGCATGGCCAACGATTTCGACTCGGCGCTGGACGCGCTGTTCGCAGCCGAACGCTTCGGCCAGAAAAACAACGCCGGTTTCTACCGCTACGAAAAGGATCGCAAGGGAAAACCGCAAAAAGTCGAGGATCCGGAGGTCGCGGAAATTCTCAAGCCGGTGGTTGCGGCCCCCGCCGAATTCTCGCGGGAGGAGATCATCGACCGGATGATGCTGCCGATGATCTTCGAGGTGGCGCGCTGCCTGGAGGACGGCGTCGTCGCCAGCGTCGCCGAGGCCGACATGGGGCTGATCCAAGGGCTGGGCTTCCCGGCCTTTCGCGGCGGGCCGCTCAAGTACGCCGACGCGCTGGGCGTGGATGAACTGGTCGCCCGCGCCGGACGCTACCAGGCGCTGGGCAAGGCCTACGAGCCGCCCGACCGCCTGCGGCGAATGGCCCAGGCTGGCGAAACCTTTTACCCCGTGATCCGCAAGGGAGGTGAGTCATGAAAGAAGTGGTCGTCGTCGACGCCGTGCGCAGCGCCATGGGCCGCTCACGGGGCGGCATGTTTCGCCACGTCCGCGCGGACGAACTCTCCGCGCAGCTGATGGAAGCCCTGCTGGACAGAAATCCACAAGTCGATCCCGGCGAGATCGAGGACGTGATCTGGGGCTGCGTGCAGCAAACGCTGGAGCAGGGCTTCAACATTGGCCGCAACGCGCTGTTGCAGACGCGCATCCCGCACCACGTCGCCGGCCAGACGGTCAACCGCCTCTGCGGCTCCTCCATGCAGGCCCTGCACAGCGCCGCGCAAGCCATCATGACCGACTACGGCGATATTTTCATCGTCGGCGGCGTCGAGCACATGGGCCATGTGCCGATGGATCACGGCGTCGATTTCAGCCCCAAACTCAGCCGCCACACCGCGCGCGCCAGCGGCGTCATGGGCCTGACCGCCGAAATGTTGGCGCGGATTCACCACATCAGCCGCGAACAGCAGGACCGGTTCGGCTTGCGCTCCCACCTGCGCGCCGCCGAAGCCACCCGCGAGGGCCGCTTTCGCGATGAAATCATCCCCATCGAAGGACATGACGAAACCGGCGCGCTGACCCTGTGCGACACCGACGAAGTCATCCGCGCCGACGCCTCGCTGGAAGCGATGGCCGCGCTCAAGCCCGTATTCGACCCCGCCAACGGCAGCGTCACCGCCGGCACCTCATCGGCCCTCTCCGACGGCGCCGCCGCGCTGCTGGTCATGTCCGCCGACCGCGCCGAACAATTCGGGCTCGAACCCATGGCGCGGGTGCGCGCCATGGGCGTCTCCGGCTGCGATCCCTCCATCATGGGCTTCGGCCCCGTACCCGCCACCGGCAAGGCCCTCAAGCGCGCCGGCCTGAGCATCGAAGACATCGACCTGGTCGAACTCAACGAAGCCTTCGCCGCCCAGTCGCTGGCGGTGCTCAAGGCCCTCGGCCTGCTCGAAGTCATGGATGAAAAGGTCAACCTCAACGGCGGCGCCATCGCCCTCGGCCACCCGCTGGGCTGCTCCGGCGCGCGCATCTCCGGAACCCTGTTGCACCTCATGCGCCAGCGCAACGCCCGGCTCGGCCTCGCCACCATGTGCATTGGCCTCGGGCAGGGCATCGCCACGATCTTCGAGCGGGTTTGAGGGGGGATTTTTCGGCGGCAGGAAGCGGCTTCTGGATCCCGGCGTTCGCCGGGATGACAAGTCTGAAGGCGGAGGCGTGACGAACCCGACGTAGCGGTGACGACCTCGATAAGCAGTCATTCCGGCGAACGCCGGGATCCAGTTCCACGGGGCGGTCAATCGCCGCCTCGCGTGGCCTTAACCCGGATTTCTCACAGGATCGCGGAATTCTCGCGCAGGCATTTGATTTCACGGTGGATTTTCTGACTGAGCGGAAGACTGGTCGTCTTTCCGAAGGAAGAAAATCCGCTGTGGAATCAAAGACCAAGCGAGAATCCGCGTATCGTGTGGGAAATGCGGGTTAAAACCGATACCGCTCCACGATATCCGCCAGCAACCCGTCCGCCGCTTCCTCCACCAGGTCGAAGACATGCTCGAACCCTTGCGGCCCGCCGTAATAGGGATCGGGCACTTCCGTTTCCGCGCGCTGTTCGGCGAACTCCAGAAACAGCCGGATCTTGTCGTAGTGCTCGTCCGGAGCCATCGCCCGCAAGTCTTCAAGGTTTTCGCGATCCATCGCGAGCACGTAGTCGAAGCGTTCAAAATCCTCGTAACGGACCTTTCGGGCGCGTTGCCCAGCCATCGAAATGCCTCGGGCGGCGGCCACGGACTGGGCGCGGCTGTCCGGCGGGTTGCCCACATGCCAGGCGCCGGTGCCGGCGGAGTCGATGTGGATGCGATCCTCGAGTCCGGCGAGCCTGACCTTGTGGCGGAAAACGCCCTCGGCCGTGGGGGAGCGGCAGATATTGCCGAGGCAGACAAACAGTACCGAAGCTTCCATAAATCCGAGATTCCGAATGGGCGAAATCGCTGTAGTCTAGCGAATCCGTGTATCCTTTGGGAACCTGCTCAAAACATCGATCCGCCATGAGTCTGACCAATGAAGACAGCCTGAGAATCAACGTCATGCTGCGCCAGAAACCGCGCGCGGTGCGGATCGACGAATCCCGCATGGTCGTCCACGCCCTCACGGACAAGGGCGAGGCGCGCATCCAGCTCAACCCCGATTGCCGCGAAGAGCTTTACCTGCGCAAGGTGCGAGAGCTGCTCTCCACCCATGTCATGGGGTCGCCGGGCGGCTATCCCGTCTACATCCGGCGCTGGACGCGCATGGGTCAGGAACGCGACGACGACAGCCTGAAAAACCTGCTGCAACTCGGCGAGCCGGAAGCCGTCACCGCCGTCGTGAATACCCCGCAGCTTTCGCCGGAACTGGCCGAACTGGCCTGGTGGGCCCTGCCCACGGCGGAAATCGCGCGGCAACTGCTGCGATCCTCTCCGGTGGCCGACACCCCCCTCGGGCGCGAACTGGCGACCTACCTCATCGAATTTCTGCCCTTCGAGGAAAACCACCAGGCCGCCATCGACTCGGTGCGTCTCGCGCTCAAGCCCGGCCTGCTGGAGGCGGCGCGCATCGAGGCCCTGTGGCGCAAGGCGAAACGCCGCCAAAGCTACTTTATCGGTTTTCTGCACACCCTCCCCGATGACCTGCCGGCGCGGCTCCCGCCACACCCGCTGCACGCAACCCTGCAAAACCTCGAAAACGCTCCCTGGAGCGCCATGTTGTCCAGGGTCTTGTCATCTTCGGGCCAGGCCTTTCTCGCCACCGCGGCGGAAGTCTTCCAGAAACTCCCCAACCAGGACGCCGCAGTCGAACTGCTGGAAGCCATTGGCCGCTATTTCAGCGCAATCCGCCCAGACGACGACTGCTATCGGGAAATCGAAGCCATCGAAGCGCGCGCCCGACAAGCAATGTCGGAAAACCCGACGGCGCTGGACGCGCTGCGCCAACAATCCCCCGATCTCGAAGCGCTGATGCAATCCTGCCTGGCGCTATCCATGGTCAGCGAATACATCGCCGCGCCCATCTTCGGACACACCGACGCCATAGGCACCGTCATGCGCAAGCGCCTTGAACCCGTCACCACCCCCATTTTGCAACACATCCACAGGCTCCGTAATCGGTAATGGCCTTATTGATCGTTGCCGCTCGCTTGCCGCCTTGGCGCGCTGCAATCTCACGGTCGCCAGGCGGCAGTCCGTCGAAGGGGGGCAGTCGGGAGAATGAAATGGTGCCGATGAGAGGAGTCGAACCTCCGACCTACTGATTACGAATCAGTTGCTCTGCCAACTGAGCTACATCGGCATGGGAAGACAAGCGCAGTCCGGCCCGCGAGGCGGATGGCGGAGCGAAGTATGGTGTCCGATTCGCGTTTTGTCCAGTGGCTTCCGCGCGGAATTGTCCATATACTTCCCGCGCCCAAGAATACCCCATTCATGGCGCGCGTCTTTTCGCCGATAGCGGCGTTGCAAAAACTTGACGTAGCCCCACTATGCCTGCGTTTTTGCGCCTTGCTCTCGACGAAAATCCACGCACCCTGAACGGGGTATTCTTGAACGCGAGAA
>DRPO01000248.1 GCA_011330835.1 Gammaproteobacteria bacterium
CGGGCATGACCACTTTGGGGATTTCCCGCTTGAGCAGTCGCTCGATATCCTTCAGCAGCTTGTTTTCATCGACGCAGACCAGCGACATGGCTTCGCCTTCGTTGCCGGCGCGTCCGGTGCGCCCGATGCGGTGCACATAGTCTTCCGGCACATTGGGCAATTCGAAATTCACCACGTGCGGAAGCTGATCGATATCCAGCCCGCGCGCGGCGATGTCGGTGGCGACCAGTACGCGCAGTTCGCCGGATTTGAAATCCGCCAGCGCGCGGGTGCGGGCGCCCTGGCTCTTGTTGCCATGGATCGCGGCGGCGGTCAGGCCGTCGCTGGTCAGCTGCTTGGCGAGGCGGTTGGCGCCGTGCTTGGTGCGCGTGAAAACCAGAACCTGCCGCCAGTTGTTGCTGCCGATCAGCCATGACAGCAGTTCGCGCTTGCGACCCTTGTCCACGGGATGCACGACCTGTTTGACCGTTTCCGAAGCGGTGTTGCGGCGCGCGACCTCGATTAGTTCCGGCGACTTGAGAAGCTGGTTGGCCAGCTTGCGGATTTCGTCCGAGAAGGTGGCCGAAAACAGCAGGGTCTGTTTCCGTTCGGGGAGCGCATTGAGAATCTTGCGAATGTCGCGAATGAATCCCATGTCGAGCATGCGATCGGCTTCGTCGAGCACCAGGATGTCCAGACCGGAAAGATCCACGGTATTCTGGCCAAGATGATCGAGTAGCCGCCCCGGAGTCGCGACCAGGATATCGACGCCCTGGCGCAGTTTCGAAATTTGCGGCTTGATGCTGACCCCGCCAAATATGACGGCGGATTTCAGCGGCAGGTAGCGGCCATAATCCACCACGCTCTGGTGAACCTGGGCCGCCAGTTCGCGGGTCGGCGTCAGCACCAGCGCGCGAACGCGGCGTTGCCCCTTGGGCGCGCCGTCTTGCATGAGGCGTTGCAACAGGGGCAGGGCGAAACCGGCTGTCTTGCCGGTTCCGGTCTGCGCGCCGCCCATCAGATCGCGTCCCTCAAGGACGGCGGGAATGGCCTGTTGCTGGATGGGGGTGGGTTCGCTGTAGCCCTTTTCTGAAACAGCGCGAACGATTTCGGCCATCAGGCCGAGTGATTGGAATGACATGTTATTGGGTATCTCCAGATATTTCGTTTCCCGTATTTTTTCGGGAAACGCCATCTGACCGGTCGCGTTGATGAACGCTCCGGTGCGGTCCAGACGGACAGTGTGAGTTTGGAATTATTGAAGGGATTCCAGCAGTAGCCGGAAGCGCCGCGACAAACAGGGCGCAGACCGAAGTACGCCCGGAAGCCGGCAGTGTACAGGAACCGGGGTGGAACGCAAGCTATACCTCTCGCGATCAAGAATACCCCATTCAGGACGCGCATCTTTTCGCCGATAGCGGCGTTGTAAAAACTTGACGTAGCCCCACTATGCCTGCGTTTTTACGCCTTGCTCTCGACGAAAACCTACGCGTCCTGAATGGGGTATTCTTGAGCGCGAGAAGTATATAATAACGCAGGCATAGTTGTCGTGTTGGGCACGCTCCGCTTTGCCCAACCTACGGCTACGGTGCGTTGTCAAATTTCTTCGATCCAGTGCCTTACCGGAATGGTGGTTCCCCCTCTCAGGTGTTCGAGGCAGCCGATATTGGCGGTGACGATGACTTCCGGTTCTCCCGATTGCAGATTGCGCAGCTTGTCGTCGCGCAGGCGGTGGGCGAGGTCGGGTTGCAGCAGGGAGTAGACGCCGGCGGAGCCGCAGCAGAGGTGGCTGTCGGGGACGGGCGTCAGCTCGTGGCCGAGTCGCTGGAGGATGGATTCGACTTTGCCGTGAAGGCCCTGGGCGTGTTGCAGGGTGCAGGGGGCGTGGAAGGCGATGCGGCGACTGGGGGGACGGGGGAGTTTGTCGAGGTCTTCCTGGGCGATGATTTCGCTGATGTCGTGGGTGGCCTCGGCGATGCGGGCGGCTTTTTCGGCGTAGTCGGGGTCGTCGGCGAGCAGTTCGCCGTAGGCCTTGAGGTGGGCGCCGCAGCCGCTGGCGGTGGCGACGATGGCTTCGGCGCCGGCGTCGAGTTCGGGCAGCCAGGCGTCGATGTTGGCGCGCATGTACCGGCGGGCGCGGTCGCTGTCGGCGAGGTGGTGGTTGAGGGCGCCGCAGCAGCCGGCGCGGGGGGCGGTGTGGAGGCGGATGCCGAGGCGGTCGAAGACTCCGATGGCGGCGGCGTTGATATTGGGGGCGAGGGTGGGTTGGACGCAGCCGTCGAGTAGCAGCATGCGGCGCGGGTGGACGCGGTGGGGCCGGGGCTTGGTAGGCGCGGGTTGCGGGGGGCTGATTTTTTGTGCCAGCGGTTTGGGCAGCAGGGGGCGCAGTCCGCGGGCGAGGCGGAGCAGGGGGGTGAAGCGTTTTGGCTCGGGCAGCGTGGCGAGCAGCAGGCGGCGTTGCAGGCGTTCGGGCAGGGGGCGCGGGATGGCGTTTTCGACGATTTCCCGACCGATGTCCAGCAGGCTGTGATAGCGCACGCCGGAGGGACAGGTGGTTTCGCAACTGAGGCAGGTGAGGCAGCGGTCGAGGTGGATCTGGACGGAGCGGGTCGGTGGTTGTCCTTCCAGTAGTTGTTTGATCAGGTAGATGCGTCCGCGCGGGCCGTCGAGTTCGTCGCCGAGTTGCTGGTAGGTGGGGCAGGTGGCGTTGCAGAAGCCGCAGTGGACGCAGGCGCGCAGCAGGCGTTCGGCGCGCTGGCCGGCGGGGGTGTTCTTGTAGCGTGCTTGCAGGCGGGTTTGCATGGCGGATTACAGATCGGGGTAGAGGCGACCGGGGTTGATCAGGCCGTCCGGGTCCATGGCGCGCTTGACGGCGCGGTGGAGTTGCATCAGCGGCGCGGGCAGCGGCGGGAAGCGTTCGGCGGTTGTTTCCTTCCCGGCGCGGAACAGGGTGGCGTGGCCGTCGGCGATGGCCTGGCGGACGGTGGCGGCGGGCAGGTCGGTCTTCAGCCAGCGGCGGGTGGCGTTCCATTCGATCAGCCAGTCGCCGTCGAGGGGCGGCTGGGGCGCGGCGGGCTTGAGGCTGATGCGCCACAGCGGGCGGGGGTCGTCGAACCAGTCCAGCCGCTGGTCGCGCACCGCGCTCCAGAAGGCGTCGGCCTCGGCCAGCGGCTCGCCGCCGACGCGACGGGCGGCGACCGCGACGGCTTCGGCTTCGCCGCTCAGGCGCAGGTAGAGCCGGCCGTCCACCCACGCGAGGCCGGTGCAGTTGGCGGGCAGGTTGCGCCAGTCGCGCATGCGGGCCAGGGCCTCGTCGAGCCCGGTTTCCTGAACCAGAGTCTGTTCGCCCTCCGGCAGCGGACGCAGTTTGAAGGAGAGATCGAGCAGCAGGCCGAGCGTGCCCATGGCGCCGGCCATCAGCCGCGAGACGTCGTAGCCGGCGACGTTTTTCATGACTTCGCCGCCGAAGGAGAGAATCTGTCCCCGGCCATTGATGAGGCGGACGCCGAGCAGGTTGTCGCGCACCGCGCCGCCCCAGGGTCGGCGGGGGCCGGCCAGTCCGGCGGCGGTGACGCCGCCGATGGTGCTGTCGGGGCCGAAGGCCGGCGGATCGAAGGCGAGCATTTGATGGGTGTCCATGAGTTGGCGGCGCAGCTCGGCGATGGGGGTTCCGGCGCGCACGGTGACGATCAATTCGCTGGGCTGGTGGCGGATGACGCCGCGATGGCGGAGGGTTTCGATGCGGCGCGCGGGCCTTTGGGGACAGCCATGGAATGACAGCGAGCCGCTGCCGCGGATTTCGACCGGGGCGCGGTCGGCGATGGCTTGCCGCACCCGTTCCTGGAGCGCCGGGCTGTCGTCGTGGCCGGTCATCAGAAGCGGGGCAGGTCGGGGTGGGGGAGCTGGCCGCGATGGACGTGCATGGCGCCGAATTCGGCGCAGCGGTGCAGGGTGGGCACGGCCTTGCCGGGGTTGAGCAGGCCGCGCGGGTCGAAGGCGGCCTTGATGGCGTGGAACTGGCGCAGTTCGTCGCTGCCGAATTGCAGGCACATCTGGTCGAGCTTTTCGATGCCGACGCCGTGCTCGCCGGTGATGGTTCCGCCGGCTTCGACACAGGCGGCGAGAATGTCGCCGCCGAAGGCTTCGGCCCGCTCTAGTTCGCCGGGTTGGTTGGCGTCGTAGAGGATCAGCGGGTGGAGGTTGCCGTCGCCGGCGTGGAAGACGTTGGCGACGCGCAGGCCGTATTGTTCGCTGAGCCGCTGGATCGTTCCGAGGATTTCGCCGAGGCGGTGGCGGGGGATCGTGCCATCCATGCAGTAGTAGTCCGGCGAGAGGCGGCCCATGGCGGGGAAGGCGGCCTTGCGTCCGGCCCACAGCCGGGCGCGTTCGGCGGGATCCTCGGCGGCGTGGATC
>DRPO01000249.1 GCA_011330835.1 Gammaproteobacteria bacterium
CGACCAGCGCGACGCCAATCGGGCGGTTTCCCCGCTGCGACCGGCGGACGATGCGGTGGTCGTGGATTGCTCCAGCATGTCGATCGACGAGATGCTGGATTGCGCCGTGGAGCATGTCCGGGAAAAAGGACTGGTGGGGTGATCGTGGTTGCCCTGTTTCTTTTCACTTTAATGGGTGCCCGAGCCGCATGGCGCGGGTGTTTTGGTTTAATTATTCATGTCTGAAAGTTTTGCGGAATTATTCGAGGAAAGCCTTTCCTTGAGTCAAATGCAGCCCGGAAAGGTCATTTCCGGTACTGTGATCGATATTACTCCCGACGTTGTTGTCGTCAATGCCGGACTCAAGTCCGAGGGAGTGGTCCCCATAGAGCAGTTCTACTCCCCCAGCGGCGAGCTTGAAGTCAAGGTCGGCGATCTGGTCGAGGTCACCCTCGAATCCATCGAGGATGGCATGGGAGAAACCCGCCTGTCGCGCGAGAAGGCCAAGCGCGAAAAAGCCTGGAAAGAGCTTGAAAGGGCTCAGGAAAATGACGAGATCGTCAAGGGCGTCATTACCGGCAAGGTGCGGGGCGGCTTCACGGTCGAGTTGCAGGGCGTTCGCGCGTTTCTGCCGGGATCGCTGGTCGACGTCCGCCCGGTGCGCGACACGACCTTCCTGGAAGGCAAGGAGCTGGAGTTCAAGCTGATCAAGCTCGATCAGTCGCGCAACAACGTGGTGGTTTCCCGTCGCGCCGTGGTCGAGTCCGAGTACAGCGCCGAACGCGAAGCCCTGCTGGAGCGTCTCGAGGATGGTCTGGTGCTCAAGGGCATCGTCAAGAACCTCACCGACTATGGCGCGTTCCTCGACCTGGGCGGCATTGATGGCCTGCTGCACATTACCGATATGGCCTGGAAGCGCGTCAAGCATCCTTCCGAAGTCGTTGAAGTGGGTCAGGAAATCGAAGTCAAGGTGCTCAAGTTCGATCGCGAGCGCAATCGCGTCTCCCTCGGCCTCAAGCAACTGGGCGACGATCCCTGGGCGGATCTGGCGCGCCGTTATCCCGAAGGCTCGCGCCTGTTCGGCAAGGTCACCAATATCACCGACTACGGCTGCTTCGTCGAGATCGAGGATGGCGTCGAAGGTCTGGTTCACGTCTCCGAAATGGACTGGACCAACAAGAACATCAATCCCGCCAAGGTGGTGCATCTGAGCCAGGAAGTGGAAGTGATGATCCTCGATATCGACGAGGAGCGTCGCCGCATTTCACTGGGCATGAAGCAGTGCCTGCCGAACCCCTGGGACGAGTTCGCCGCCACTCACAAGAAAGGCGATCACGTCACCGGCGCGATCAAGTCGATTACCGATTTCGGCATCTTCATTGGTCTGGAAGGCGGCATCGACGGCCTGGTTCACCTCTCCGACATTTCCTGGAATCTGCCGGGCGAGGAAGCGGTTCGCTCCTACTCCAAGGGCGATGAGATCGAGACCGTGGTGCTGGCCGTCGATCCCGAGCGCGAGCGCATCTCGCTGGGCATCAAGCAGCTCGACAAGGATCCGTTCTCGCAATACATGGTGGCTCATCCCAAGGGCAGCATCGTCAAGGGCGTGGTCAAGGAAGTGGACGCCAAGGCGGCCATTATCGAACTGGCCGAGTCCGTCGAAGGCATTCTGCGCGCGCCGGAAATTTCCCGCGATCGCGTCGAGGATGTCAGCACGGTGCTGAGGGTTGGCGACGAGGTGGAAGCCAAGTCCATTGGCGTGGACCGCAAGCAGCGCGCCATCAATCTGTCCATCAAGGCCAAGGACACTGAAGAGGAGCGCAACGCGGTGAGGGAATACAGCAACCAGTCCGTATCCGGCGGCGCCATGCAGGAAGCGCTCAAGGATCTGAAGTCCAGGATGGGCGACGCCAACTGAGCGACGCCGTTGTCCGGGTGGTTTGTCGCCCGGACAATGCCTTGACGGGTTTTCCAATCGGAAGGGGCTGGCCAGGCTGGCTCCCGCAAGTTAGTTGAAACGAATATCTTGAATGTGACTGTCTATGACCAAATCCGATCTGATCGAAAGACTGATTCGCCAGCAACCCCATCTCAATGGCAAGGATGTCGAATTGTCGGTCAAGATCCTGTTGGAACAGCTCAGCCAGGCGTTGGCGGACGGCAACCGGATCGAAATCAGGGGATTTGGCAGTTTTTCCCTGCACTATCGCGAGCCTCGCGCCGGTCGCAACCCCAAGACCGGGGAACCCGTCCAGTTGAGCGGCAAGTATGTGCCGCATTTCAAGCCCGGCAAGGCGCTGCGCGAAAGGGTCATGCACTCGGTGGGCAAGCCGATTCTGGATTGACCGGTCGGCGGTCTGGCCCGTGAAGGCGCTGTTCTATCTTCTGATTTTCGTTATTACCGCGTTTTGCGCGGCGGCGTTCGCGGTTTTGAACCCCGGCGACGTCGAGGTCAATCTGTTTTTCTCCCGTTACCAGGCGCCGTTCGCGGTCGTCATCATTCTCGGCATGTTTGTTGGCGTATTGCTGGGTTTTGGGGCGGGAATGGTTCAGACTTTTTCCAAGGCCCGTCAGCTCAGGCGGGTGTCCCGACAGCTCAAGGACGCGCAAACGGAATTGTCCAATCTTCGCAAGCTCCCGATCGAGGAGCCCTGAGCGACATGGAGCCATTGCTATGGTTGCTGCTTCCGGTCGCAGCCGCTTCGGGGTGGATTTCATCCCGCATCAGTCAGCGCAAGGCCGCGAATGGCGATGTTTCCGCCGCCGCGTCCGACCAGACGCGCTCCTACGCCAACCAGTGCATCCAGGGGCTCAACTACCTGCTGAGCGAGCAATCGGACAAGGCCATACAACTGCTGGTGGAGATGGTCGATGTCGATGAAGACACCGTCGAGACCCATCTGGTGCTTGGCAGCCTGTTTCGTCGTCGCGGCGAAGTCGACCGGGCGATCCGCATTCATCAGAACGTGATCGCCCGCCCCACGCTGTCCGCCGCGCAACGCAGCAGCGCGATGTTGCAGTTGGGCGTGGACTACCTCAAGGCGGGCCTGTTCGATCGCGCCGAGAACATTCTCAACCAGCTTGCCGACAGTCAGCCGGACAATCCCGATGTCTATCGCTATCTGCGTCAGCTCTATGAGCAGGAGAAGGAGTGGGAGACCGCCATCAAGATGGCGAAACGGCTCCATCGGGTCGGCAAGATCCCGCAGAACGCCCGCATCGCGCACTATTACTGCGAACTCGCGGAGCAGCATGTCCGCGCCCGCCGGATCGACGAGGCGGCCGAGATGGTGAAAAAGGCGTTGGCCACCGACCCGGAATGCATTCGCGCCTACATCCAGGCCGGCGACATCGAAGCGGCCAAGGGCAAGACCCGGGCGGCCATTCGCGCCTTCCGCAACGCGTTGCGGAAGAACCGGAATTTTTCACCCATCGTGCTCAAGCACCTGCACGGCCTGTTCGCCCGCGAAGGCTTGCTGGAGCAGTTGCCGGATTTCATCCACCAGAACGCGGATTGTCGCAAGGACGCCGCGGCCCGTTACTTCCTGATCAAGACCTATTCCGCGCTGGGCGAGACGGAGCGGGTGGACGAGTTGCTGCACGAAGAACTCAAGCGCCGCGAGGCGTCTCCCCATATCATCAAGATGTACATTGAGAAGATGCGCGACAGTACCGAAGGCGAGATCAGCGAATCGTTCCGGGCGCTCGACCGTGTGCTCAATTCCCGTCTCTCGGACAACATGGCCTGCCATTGCACCCGCTGCGGATTCGAATCCAATTCGGTCTTCTGGCAGTGCCCCGGATGCCAGAGCTGGGGCTCGGTGCGTCCTCATCAGAATCCACTGGAGTATTCATGGCTGGACAGCTGAACAGGGTGATCGTGGCGCTGGACTTTCCCTCGCGGGAAACCGCGCTGGCGTTCGTGGAGCGTCTCGACCCGGCGCAATGTCGCCTCAAGGTGGGGTTCGAGCTGTTCGTGGCCACCGGACCGGCTCTTGTGGAAACACTGGTGGACAAGGGGTTCGATGTCTTTCTCGATCTCAAGTTTCACGATATTCCCAATACGGTGGCTTCGGCTTGTCGGGCGGCCGCGCGGCTTGGCGTCTGGATGATCAACGTTCACGCCAGCGGCGGTCGGCGGATGCTGGAAGCGGCCCGGGAAGCGGTGGCGGGGGAGGCGCATGCGCCGCGCCTGATCGCGGTGACGGTGTTGACCTCGATGTCCGCCGACGATCTGGCGGAGCTGGGCGTGGAGCGTTTTCCCGCTGAACTGGTCCGGAGCTACGCCTTGCTGGCGAAATCAGCCGGCCTCGATGGCGTTGTCTGTTCGGCGCGGGAGGCCGAGGCATTGCGCGCCTGTTGCGGCGACGAATTCCTCCTCGTCACGCCGGGAATACGCCCCAAGGGAACTGATCGCGGCGATCAGAGTCGAATAATGGATCCCGCCAGCGCCATTGCGGCGGGGAGCGACTATCTTGTGATCGGTCGTCCGATAACGGGCGCCGCTGATCCCGTCCGTGTTCTATCTGAGATTCAGGTCTCACTGGCGCGTGTGATCGTTTGATAGGCTTCCCGGCTCTTAGATGGCGTTGCCAGTCGGACGTGGAAACGCGCAAGAACAGACTCGGCGGGTGGCGCTTTTCAGGGAGAAAACCCAAGGAATTGACACAATGCCTCAACAAGTTCGAAAAGCCGTATTTCCCGTCGCGGGCATGGGAACCCGATTTCTGCCAGCCACCAAGGCGAATCCCAAGGAGATGCTGCCGGTGGTCGACAAGCCGCTCGTGCAGTACGCCGCCGAAGAAGCCGTGGCGGCCGGAATCACCGATCTGATATTCATCATTGGCCGCAACAAGCGCTCGATCCCCGATCATTTCGACAAGGCCTACGAGCTCGAAGCCGAACTGGAAGAGCGCGGCAAGGAAAAACTGCTCCGGGAAGTTCGCGGCATCCTGCCCTCCGATGTCAACTGCATCTACATCCGTCAGGCCGAGGCGCTGGGTCTGGGCCACGCCGTGCATTGCGCCAAGCCCGTCGTTGGCGACGAGCCCTTCGCCGTGATTCTGGCCGACGACATGATCGCGCCCAAGAACGGTCGCTCGGGCATTGGTGAAATGGTCGATGTCTACAACTACCACGGCTGTTCGGTGCTCGGCAGCGAGCGCGTCCCCGAGGACGAAGTCTCCCGCTACGGCGTCGTCGCCGCCAACGAAGCGGGCGAGCGTCTCTGGCACGTCACCGGCATCGTCGAAAAACCCGAAATCGACGTTGCGCCCTCCAACATCGCGGTGGTTGGCCGGTATATTCTCACGCCGCGCATCTTCGAACTGATCGAAAACATCCCGGCTGGCGCGGGCGGCGAAATCCAGCTCACCGACGCCATCGCCAAACTGCTGCAAACCGAGCGCGTTCTCGCCTATGAATTCGAAGGCAAGCGTTACGACTGCGGCGACAAGCTGGGTTATCTGCAAGCGACCGTCGAATACGCCTTGCGGCATCCCGAGCTGGGGCAGGGGTTCGCCGACTATCTGAACGGCCTCGATCCCGAGGAGTTTCTGGGCTAACCGGATTCCTCGCGGAGGGCTGCCTCCTCGACCGAGCGTCTCCCATCAAGGGCCGTCATCCCGGCAAACGCCGGGATCCAGATCAGGCCTACAGCGCTTTGGGCGAGCAAAGAAAAGTCACTCGCGCCCTCGCGCCCAAAACCAGAAAAGAAGCACACGGCATCGGGGCGCGAAACCCGTCACAAAACTGGCTTACCGGGAAACAATAGAGTCCCAACGAAAGATCCAACGCCCTCTGCCGGCAAGATGCCGGCGCTCCCAATCGCTCGATTTAATAGGCGTTCATCCTGCCTACACGCCTGAACGGGGGGGATTCTTGATCGCGAGAAGTATATACTTCTCGCGCCCAAGAATACCCCATTCATGGCGCGCGTCTTTTCGCCGATAGCTGTGTTGAAAAAACTTGACGTAGCCCCACTATGCCTGCGTTTTTGCGCCTTGCTCTCGACGAAAATCCACGCACCCTGAAAGGGGTATTCTTGAACGCGAGAAGTATAGAATTCCCCCATGAGCACATTTCGAATCGAGAAAGACAGCATGGGCGAGGTCAAAGTCCCCGCCGATGCCTTGTATGGCGCGCAGACACAGCGCGCGGTGGATAATTTCCCCGTCAGCGGGTTGCCGATGCCGGCGGCGTTCATCCACGCGTTGGGACGGGTCAAGTCGGCCTGCGCATGGGCGAATGCCGAGCTGGGCGAGCTGCCGGCGGATATCGCCGGGGCCATCGACCGGGTCGCCCGTCGCGTGGCGGCTGGCGAGCTGGATGATCAGTTTCCGGTGGACGTTTTCCAGACCGGCTCCGGCACCAGTTCGAACATGAACGCCAATGAGGTGATCGCTACGCTGGCGAGTCGCGAGGCGGGTTGCGCCGTTCATCCCAACGACCATGTTAACAAGGGGCAGAGTTCCAATGATGTGGCGCCGACGGCGATCCAGGTGGCGGCGGTGTCGTTGTGCCGGGAAGGCTTGGCGCCCGCGCTGCGTCATCTGAGGGAGCGGGTCGAAGTGAGGGCCGGCGAGCTTGCCGATGTCATCAAGACGGGGCGAACCCATTTGATGGACGCCATGCCCGTCAGCATGGGGCAGGAAATGGCGGCCTGGGGGGCGCAGCTCGAAGCGGCGGAGGGCGCTGTCGAGGCGGCGGTCGAACGGATGGAAGCATTGCCAATCGGTGGCACGGCGGTGGGCACCGGCATCAATGCGCACCCCAAATTCGATCGGCTGGTTTGCCGGCGTCTTGGCGAAATCACCGGTCACGCCTTTCGCCCGATGGAGAACAAGTTCGCCGGGCTGGCCAGTCAGGATGCGTCGGTGCGGTTGAGCGGTCAGTTGAAGACGCTGGCGGTGGCGCTGATGAAAATCTGCAACGATCTGCGCTGGATGAATTCCGGGCCTCTGGCGGGGTTGGGCGAGATCAGTCTGGCGGCCCGCCAGCCAGGATCCAGCATCATGCCGGGCAAGGTCAATCCGGTGATCCCGGAAGCGGTGGCGATGGCGGCGGCCCAGGCGATGGGCAATGACGTGACCATTACCCTCGCGGGGCAGTCGGGCAATTTCCAGCTCAACGTCATGTTTCCGGTGGTCGCGCTGAACCTGTTGCAGAGTATCGAACTGTTGACCAACGGCTGCCGTCTGCTGGCGGATCGCGCGATTGCCGATTTCACCGTCAATCGCGAAAACCTGGAGCGCGCCCTGTCGCGCAACCCCATCCTGGTGACGGCGCTGAACAATCGCATCGGTTACGAGCTTGGCGCCAAAATCGCCAAGCGCGCCTATGCCGAGAACCGCCCGGTAATCGAGGTCGCCGAGGAGATGACGGATCTCGATCGCGAAACGCTCGAACAGTTGCTCGACCCCGCAAAGCTCGCCTACCCGCATGGCCGATAGCGTCCGTATCGACAAATGGCTGTGGGCCACCCGGTTCTACAAGACGCGATCGCTGGCGGCGGAATCGGTCAGCGGCGGCAAGGTCCATCTCAATGGCATGCGGGTCAAGCCGGCCAAGGGCGTCAAGGTGGGCGACCGTCTCGAAATTCGGAGAGGGCATGAGGTCTTCGAGGTCGATGTGCTGGGGTTGATGGATCGGCGCGGCCCCGCCAGGGTGGCGCAAACCCAGTATGAAGAGACCGAGGCCAGCCGTCGCCGACGCGAGGAAGAGGCGGCCCTGCGCAAGCTCAGTCGCGCCGCCGCGCCCGCCCAGCGAAGACCTCCGGGCAGGGATCGCGCCCGGATTCGCCGCTTCAACCGGGATCAGGGGTAGCAACCACGCTCTCGGCGGGCGATTCATCGAGTTCGTGGGCGGGCAGGGCTTCCAGTTCGATTTCCTGCTGACGACGCATCCACGCGCCGATGCGCTTGTCGTCGATACCCTGGGTTTTCAGTACCGCCGCCGCCAGATCGAGTCCTGGCGGGAAGCTTTGCTGGTACACCGCCTGCATCCCGAGGTCGTCGAAGCGCTTCTTGTCTTTCAGGCTTTCCACCGCCACCAGTTGCCGCAGGCGCGGATAGCGCTGCCTGACCAGCGGATGCAGCCGACGGGCGATCGGGTAGTCGGCGAAAGTCACCGCGATCGTGTCGGCGTGGGCGAGCTTGATGGTTTCCATCAGTCGCAGATCGGTGGCGTCGCCGAACGCCACGCTATAGCCCTCCGCCGAGGCCTGCACGAACTGGTCGTGATCCGCTTCGATGGCCCGATAGGGGATGTCATGAGCCGTCAACCCATCGGCCACGCGTTGCCCGATCTCTCCCATGCCAATGATCATGACCGGCGTTTCGCTGCCGGGCTGTTCCGCTGGCGACTGGTCGTGACTCTCGCGCCAGTCGCGATCGGCCAGGCGATTGGCGATGCGGTGTCCCAGGGAGACGAGCAGCGGCGTCAGCGCCATGCTGACGGCCACCGTCGAGACCAGCACGGCGCGAATCTCATCGCCCAGCGCCAGCCGCATCGCCGGCAGCGCGAAGATGACGAAGGCGAATTCACTGCCCTGGGACAGCAGCACGCCCATTTGGAACGCGCTCTGCGAGGAGGAATGCAGCACCCGGGCCGTGATGAAGACGATCAGCGTTTTCAGCGAGACCAGCAGCAGCGCCGAGACGAGGATGATGGCCCAGTTCCCGAGAATGACGGGCAGGTTCAACAGCATGCCCACGGTGATGAAGAAAAACCCGAGCAGCAGTCCGCGAAACGGCTTGGTCTCGGTTTGCACCAGGTGGCGATACGGGGTTTCGGCGATCACCATGCCCGCCAGAAACGCGCCCAGGGTCAGCGACAGGGCCAGCACTCCGGTCGCGACGGCGGTCGCCAGCACCAGCAGCAGCGCCACGGCGGTGAACAATTCCTCGTCGCGCGATCGGGCGACCAGCCGGAACAGGGGGGCAATCAAAAAACGCCCCGCGACGATGGCTGTCAGCAGAGCCAGCAACGCTTTCGCCGCCGCGAAACCGATCGCCTGCGCGACCGAAGCGTCATGGGGCCCCAGCGTTCCCGCCAGAATCAGCAGGAAAATCGCGCTGATGTCCTGAAAGATCAGCACCGCCGTGGCCGAGGCGCCGACCGGAGAATGTTGCTGGTGGTGCTCGGCCATCGTTCGGATCGCCACGGCGGTCGAGGACAGCGCCAGGGTCGCGCCGATAATCAGCGCGACCGCGGGCGGGAAATCCATGAACACCGCGATGCCGCCGAAGACCAATGTGCTGAGCACCACCTGGGCCGGACCCAGCCCCAGAATATCGCGCCGCGCATCCCACAGATGCGCCAGCGAAAAATGCAGCCCGATATCGAACAGCAGAAAGACCACGCCCAGCTCCGACAGCAGTTGCGTCGTCTTGCTCTCGACGATCCAGCCGGCCCCGTGGGGGCCAATCAGAACCCCGGCGACCAGGAATCCGACAATCGGGCTCAGCCTTAACGGGCGCGACAGCACGATCGCCAGAATACCCGCCAGCAACAGGATCAGCACCGGCGTCAGCTCATGGAACTCTTCCATTGTTCGTCAGGATCTCCCCTATGGTGGACGTGATAATTCACGGGATCGCATCGACCCAGTTCACGGCTCTCGCTCCTCAGTGGCGGGACACTGAACGCACCCACACCCCAACACAGGAGCAAAACGATGGAATACCAAGACTACGAATACTTGGCCGACGAAGTCTATGATTTTCTACTGGATGGCGAACTGGAATTCGACGCCGAGTTTGAATCAGACGTCGCGCCGGAACAACCACGGGATTATGTGGTTGAACCGGTCGAACCCGAGGAGATCTATTACGACAGTTGACCCGCGTTTCTCGCGGGGTTGCGAAATTGTCGCGCAGGAGTCTGATTTCACAGAGAATGGAGCCGCCCTGGGAGCGCCGGCATCCTGCCGGCCAGAGGGCCGCGGGCGGCCCGGGGCGCCTCGCAAGTGAAAATCCGCGCATATTGCCGCCGATGTGGGTTAAGATGCGCGCGTGCGCAAGAAACCCGTTATCCGACAGCGCCGCGAGGTGGCGCGTTCCCGGCTGTTCCGTATCGAGGCGCTGGATCTGACCTTTTCCAATGGCGTTGAAACGACGTTCGAGCGGCTTGTGCCCGGCGGTTTTGGCGCGGTGATCGTGGCCGCGATGCCGGATCCGGAGACCGTGCTGCTGATCCGGGAGTATTGCGCCGGGACGGATCGCTACGAACTGGCGCTGCCCAAGGGGCGCATGGAAACGGGCGAGGATCCGCTGGAGGCCGCGAATCGGGAGCTTTCTGAGGAGACCGGTTTCGCCGGCAGGACATTGAGTTTCATCAAGCCCATCGCGTTGGCGCCGGGCTACATGAGCCATGCGACCAATCTGGTGCTGGTGGAGGATCTCTACCCCTGCGAGGCGGAGGGCGATGAACCGGAACCCATCGAGGTGGTCTCATGGAAGATGGATGACATCTACCAACTCAGCATGCGCGACGATTGCAGCGAGGCCCGCACCATCGCCGGCCTTTATCTGGTCAGGGATTTTCTGGCCGCCAGGGAGAAAACGAATGCCGCTCAGTGACAAGCAACTGGCCGAATGGATGCGGGCCGCCAAGACCATCGCCCGGGAAGCCGGCGAAGCGATCATGGAAATCTACCACTCCGATTTCGCCGTGGAGCACAAGGCGGACAAGTCACCCTTGACGGCGGCCGATCTGAAATCCCACGAGATCATCGCCAGGCGGTTGCATGAGCTGACGCCGGAAATTCCGTTGTTGTCCGAAGAAGAAAAGGCGCTCCCGTTCGAACAGCGCCGCCAATGGCGAACCTACTGGTTGATCGACCCCATCGACGGGACTCGCGAATTCGTCAAGCGCAATGGCGAGTTCACGGTCAATATCGCCCTGATTCATGATCACGAGCCGGTGCTGGGCATCGTGGACGCGCCTGCCCTGAACACCGTCTGGTACGCCGCTCGCGGCGCCGGCGCGTGGAAGCAGGTGGACGACCAGGCGCCCGCGCCGATTCAATGCCGCGAATTGCGGGACGATCGCCTGGCGCTGGCCAGTTCGCGCTCTCACGGCAGCGAGAAACTGCAAGCCTTCGAGGCGGCGATCGGCGAACACGAGTCCCGCCCCATGGGCAGCTCGCTCAAATTCTGCCTGGTGGCCGAGGGCGAGGCCGA
>DRPO01000250.1 GCA_011330835.1 Gammaproteobacteria bacterium
ACGCGCAGTCCACGCCGACATTCATAGAACCCGTGGAGTCGCTGCCAACATTCACGCAACCGGAAGTGGCGCGGTCACAACCCGAAACGCCCGTATTCATTCAACCCCAGCCGGCGCCCCAGGCCTTTGCCAGAGCGCCCGCCCCCATCGCCACTCCGCCCGTGACGACAAGCGCGCCTGTCGCGACGCCGTTGCCCCCGGCCCAACCGGCGCCCCGGCAAGTCGCAACCCCGAGTACGGGTAACGCACCCAGGCCTCAGACCGTCAACCGGCCCGCTATCGCCGCCGCGCCCCAACAGCCAGCGCCGTCCGCCGGCGCGCCGGCCAGAGCGCCCGCGCCCACCCAGGCGGCAAAGGTTCAGCCCAAACCGGTCATTCCCGCCTATCTGCCTCAGGGAAAGGTTGCGACCGCGCCAGCGCCCAAGCCTTCGCCGGTATCGCCCAAGACGATTCTCAACGTCGATCACCTGCTCAAGAAGGCCAGCCGCCAGCAATCCATCGGCCACTACACCGGCCCTCCGGGAGACAATGCGCTGGAAACCTACAAGCGCATTCTGTCGCTTGAGCCGATGAATCCCGACGCGCTGATCGGCCTGCTCGATATCGCGGACTACTACCATCGCGAATCGGAAAAACTGATGCTGCTTGGCGACCCGCTTTCCGCGCTGGCCATGATCGAGGAAGGTCTGAAAGTCCGCCCCGATCACCAGGGATTGCGCCAGTTGCAAACCAACGCGCGCCTGCTGCTCGAAAAAGAGAGCAAGGAACGCGGCCTGACCAGTCCGCGCGCCACCAAGAAGGAACGCCTTGCCGCGAAAACCGCGCGCCAGGTCGACAAGCTCACCAACGATGCGCGGGATCGGCTCAACGACAAGGAATATTCCAAGAGCCTGGCGATCATCGAACAGGGCTTGAAGCTCGACCCCAACAACCCCGAACTCATCTCGCTGCGCAGCGAGGCGTTGCAGTCTCTGGCCTCTCTCGAGAAAAAATGGGGAGAAGAGCAAAAGCTGCGTGAACAGAATCTGGCCCGCCAGCAACGCGTAAAATTCGAGGTCAACGAGATGAAGGCCAACCGCCTGCTGAGCAAGGCCCGCAAGGCCTACGAGCAAGGCAACTACCAGCAGGCTCTGAACGCCGTGAACCAGGGGCTCAGGATCATGCCCGAAAACGTCGAGTTGGTCTCATTCAAGGAACAGATCGAGAAAAGCTGGGACAACCAGACGCGGAAACAGGCCAACAGCGCCGTTCAAAAGGTTGTCGCGGGCATCGTCGCGAAAGCGAAAAAAGCGCACGCCAGCGGCGACCTGGAGGAAACCATGCGTCTGGTCAATACCGGCTTGACGATCGACCCGGCGAACGTCGACCTGAAGGTGATTCGCCTGGAACTCGAGAAAACCCGGGAAATCGAAGCCCTGAAACGCAAGGCGGAAGCCAAGCGCCGCGAACTGGAGGCCATGAAGCACCAGGCCAGCTCTCGCTGATCCTGGTCGCCTGTGAATCGACCCGTAACCCGGTGGTCCGCGCATCCCGCGAGAAATGCGGGCTACCCCCGGGTGAACAGTCGTTTTGGCGCCAGCCTGCCCGCGGTCGCCGAGCCAATGCCCAGGAAGCGTCGCCCTGGGGCATAGACCCTCACCAGCCCGTCAACCGGGGGCGTTTCCAGGCTCACCGGCTGACCGCGCAGCAGGCGGTCGGCCAATGCCTGGGGGACGCTGGTCTCGGGCCAGTGCGCAAGCCCCGAATCCACCGGCAACAACAGTGCGTCCAACGCTTCCAATCCCTTTTCGACCGTCGCTTCCAGTTGCTCCAGAGTCGCCATCGCCGCATCCTTCTCGAAGGGAGCCACCGCCGTGCGCCGCAGCGCGGTCACATGCGCGCAACTGTCCAGTGATTTGGCGATATCTTCCACCAGACTACGGATGTAGGTTCCCTTGGAACAGTGGACATCCAGCTCGAAGTGGTTGTCGTGAAATGATTTCAGGGTCAGGGCGTGAATGACGACCCGGCGCGCGGGCCGCTCTACCGACTCGCCTCTGCGGGCGATTTCATACAGCCGCTCGCCGTTGTGCTTCAGCGCGGAATACATCGGCGGCGTTTGTTCGATCTCGCCCCGAAATCGCGCCAGCGCCTTTTCCAGGCGGAATTCGTCGATGTCCGCCGCCGCGCAGCGGCGGATCACTTCGCCTTCGGCGTCGCCGGTATCGGTCGCTTCGCCAAGCCGTCCGACGGCGCGATAACGCTTGTCCGAAGCCAGCAGGAAGGACGAGATCTTGGTGGCCTGCCCGAAACAGATGGGCAACATGCCGGTCGCCAGCGGGTCGAGACTGCCGGTGTGGCCCGCCTTGCGCGCCCGATAGAGCCGCTTGACGGTTTGCAGGGCCTGGTTGGAACTCAAGCCAGTTGGCTTGTCGAGCAACAGGATGCCGTCGATCTCCCGGCCCTGGACGCGTCGCCGTCGACTCACCCGGCTCCGCCCTCCGAGTCTCGCTTCCTCGCGGCGGCGATCAGCGCCTCCAGCCGATCGCCTTCCTCGGCGGTATTGTCGTAGATGAAATGCAACTGGGGAACGTGGCGCAACTTGACGGCCCGGCCCAGCTGGCCCCTGAGAAATCCCGAGGCCCGCTCCAGACCCTGTTGCGACGCCTCGCGATCGGCGTCATCGCCCAGCAGGGTATAGAAGACCTTGGCGTGGGAAAAATCGCCCGACACTTCCACGTCATTGACCGTGACCATGCCGACGCGCGGATCCTTGACCTCGCGACTGATCAGGCGAGACAACTCGCGGCGAATCTGCTCGCCAACGCGCAGCGTGCGTGTATTGTCCACTGACGCCCGGCCTCCGGATCAGAGCGTGCGCTGCACTTCCGTGCGCTCGAAATTCTCGATCAGATCGCCAGGCCGCACATCGTTGTAGTTCTTCACGGCTATGCCGCATTCGGTGCCGGCGCGAACTTCCTGAACGTCGTCCTTGAAGCGCCGCAGGGATTCCAGCTCGCCTTCGTAGATCACCACGTTATCGCGCAGCACGCGAATCGGGTTGCCGCGCTTGACGACGCCCTCGACCACCAGGCTGCCCGCAACCGCGCCGAACGCGGAGGACTTGAAGACATCCTTCACTTCGGCGATGCCCACGATTTCCTCGCGCAGCTCCGGCGAGAGCAGGCCGGAGGCGGCGGCCTTGACGTCATCGACAACGTTGTAGATGACATCGTAGTACCGAAGATCGACGTTATTCTCTTCCACCAGCCGCCGGGCCGCGGCGTCGGCGCGCACGTTGAAGCCGATCATGATCGCGCCCGAGGCGATCGCCAGGTTCACATCCGACTCGTTGATGCCGCCGACATTGGCGGCCACGATATTGATCTGCACTTCATCGGTCGACAGTTTTTGCAAGGAATCGCGCAACGCCTCGGCGGAGCCCTGGACATCCGCCTTGATGAAGACGTTGACCACGGCCTTTTCGCCATCCTGCATCTGGTTGAACAGGTTTTCCAGACGCGCGGCCTGCTGGGACGCCAGCTTGCTTTCGCGCATCTTCTCCTGCCGAGCCTGGGCGGCTTCACGCGCCTTGCGCTCGTTCTGCACGGCGATCATGTCGTCGCCGGCATTGGGCGTGCCGGACAGGCCCAGCACCTGGACCGGAATCGAGGGCCCGGCCTCTTTCAGCTTCTCGCCATATTCGTTGAACATCGCCCGAACCCGGCCATACTCATGACCGGAAAGGATGGTGTCGCCGGTCTTGAGCGTCCCCTTCTGCACCAGCACCGTGGCTACCGGCCCCCGCCCCTTGTCGAGGCTGGATTCGATGACGGTGCCCGAAGCCAGTCCGTCCACCGGCGCCTTGAGTTCCAGCACCTCGGCCTGCAACAGGACGGATTCGAGCAGTTCCTCGACGCCTTCGCCGGTATGCGCCGAGACGTTGACGAAGATATTCTCGCCGCCCCAGTCCTCGGGGATGACTTCATGCTGGGCCAGCTCGTTCCGGACCCGCTCGGGGTCGGCGTCCGGCTTGTCGATCTTGTTGACCGCGACCACCAGCGGAACATCGGCGGACTTGGCGTGCTGGATCGCCTCGATGGTCTGCGGCATCACGCCATCATCCGCCGAAACGACGAGAATGACGATGTCGGTTACCTGAGCGCCGCGAGCGCGCATCGCGGTGAAAGCCGCGTGTCCCGGCGTATCGAGAAAGGTGATGCCGCCGTGATCGGTTTGCACGTTGTAGGCGCCGATATGCTGCGTAATGCCGCCCGCCTCGCCGGACGCCACCCGGGACTTGCGGATATAGTCGAGCAGCGAGGTCTTGCCGTGATCGACGTGCCCCATGATGGTCACCACGGGAGGTCTGGGCAGTTGTTCCCGGTCATCGTCGGCAGTGGCCATTTCCGCCAATTGCTCGTCGATTTCCTTCTCTTCCTTGATCTTGACCCGGTGCCCCAGTTCCTCGACGACCAGCGTCGCCGTGTCCTGATCCAGACTCTGGTTGATGGTGGCCATGACGCCCATGCCCATCAACGCCTTGATGACTTCGGAGGTTTTCAGCGCGAGTTGCTGCGCCAGCTCGCCCACGGTAATCATCTCGCCCAGCTCCACCTCGCGAATGACTGGCGAGGCCGGCTTTTCAAAGCCGTGCCGGGTAGGTGAACTGACCACGGGTTGACGCCGCTTGCCGGACTTGCGACGGCGCGAGGCGGCCTTGCCCACATGCAACTCGTCGCGACCATAGCGGGTCGAATCGCCCCGCTCGGATTTTTTCTTGCGACTCTTTGTCTTGCCCGGAGGCGGAGGGGGTGGAGGAGCGGCCTGATCGGGTTTCGCGGCCTGCTGGCGCGCCTGTTCGGCGGCCTGGCGTTCGGCTTCCTGACGGGCGCGTTCTTCCGCTTCCAGCCGGGCTTTTTCGGCTGCGGCCTGTTCTTCGGCCTGACGACGCCGCTCCTCTTCAGCCCTTTTGGCCTCCTCGTCGGCGCGACGCTTCTCGGCCAGCAAACGGTTTTCTTCCTCAACCTTTTTCGCCAGCTCGGCCATTTTGCTCTTGGGCTTCGCAACGACGGGTTTGCTCTGGGCGCCGCTCGCCGCGGGCTTTTTCGCACCGCCCCGGACGATGGTGCGCTTCTTGCGCATTTCGACATTCACGGTCTTGACCTGGCCGCGACCGCCTACCTTGATTTCCGAAACGCTCTTGCGCTTGAGCGTGATCTTCTTGCCGCCGGATCCTTCGCCAGCGCCCTTGCCATGACTCTGGCGCAGATAGTTGAGCAACGCCAGCTTCTGCTCGTCCGATACGGTCTCGTCGGCTCCCGTCAGCTCGACACCCGCTTCCTTCATCTGCTCAAGCAACCTGTCCACCGGCGTGCCGACGACTTCAGCGAGTTGTTTTACTGTTACCTTGCTCATAATAATTCTCTGTTCGCGGAATTGACGCCTCAACACAATGCCGGTCGCCCGGCCAACGAGGTATCGTTACGAAGCCTCCTGTTCAGCAAACCAGGGTTCGCGCGCCTTCATGATCAGCGCCGCCGCGCGCTCCTCGTCGATAGTCTCGATATCGACGATATCCTCCACGGCCTGTTCGGCCAGATCCTCCATCGTGGAGATGCCCTTCGACGCCAGCAGCGCTGCCGTTTCATCGTCCATCCCCTCCATGCTCAACAGATCCTCGGCGGGAGGACTGGTTTCCAACTGCTCCTCGGAAGCGATCGCCCGGGTCAGCAGCGCATCCTGGGCGCGGTTGCGCAATTCATTGACGATGTCCTCGTCGAACTCCTCGATCGCTTCGAGTTCCGCCCGATCGACGTAAGCCACCTCCTCGATCGAGGTAAAGCCCTCCTGCACCAGGATCAGGGCGACATCTTCATCGACATCGAGCTGCTCCATGAAGCCCGTCATGTACTTGCGCGCTTCCTGCTCGGTCTTCGCTTCGGCTTCGGCCTCGGACATGGCGTTCAGCTCCCAGCCGGTCAGCTGACTGGCCAGGCGGACATTCTGGCCATTGCGGCCAATCGCCTGCGAGAGCTTGTCCTCGGCGATCGCCAGATCCATGCTGTGCTTATCCTCGTCGACGACGATCGAGGAGACTTCCGCCGGCGACATGGCGTTGATCACGAACTGGGCGGGATTCTCGGACCAGAGGATGATATCGACGCGCTCGCCCGCCAGTTCGTTGGAGACCGTCTGAACGCGGGAGCCGCGCATGCCCACGCAGGCGCCCACCGGGTCGAGCCGGGGGTCGTTCGAACGCACCGCGATCTTGGCGCGCAAGCCAGGGTCGCGAGCGGCGCCCATGATGTCGATCAATTCCTGCTCGACCTCGGGAACCTCCAGCGCGAACAGGGCGATCAACAGTTCCGGCGCGGTGCGGCTGACGATCAGTTGCGGCCCGCGCATTTCCTCGCGAACCTCCTTGAGATAGCCGCGCGCGCGATCGCCGGACCGCAAGGATTCGCGGGGAATCATCTCTTCCCGGGGAATGAACGCCTCCACGCCCTCGCCCAGGTCGATGAACACGCCGCGGCGCTCGGTGCGCTTGACCGTGCCCATGACCAGTTCGCCGACACGATCCTTGAAGGCTTCATAGATCTTGCGCCGTTCGGCCTCGCGCACCTTCTGCACGATCACCTGCTTGGCGGTCTGCGCCCCGATCCGACCGAATTCGACCGATTCGATGGGCTCCTCGATATAATCGCCCACCTGGATATCGGGATGATCCTTCAAGGCGTAGCTGTGGAGAATCTGGGTCTTGGGCGATTCGAAGTCGGGATCCTCGTCATCGACGACCAGCCAGCGGCGAAACGTCTCATAGTCGCCGGTTTCGCGGTCGATACTGACGCGCGCGATGATCTCGCCCTTGTGTTTTTTCTGGGTCGCCGAAGCCAGCGCCGCCTCGAGCGCTTCGAAAATGATTTCCTTGTCGACACCCTTTTCAGCGGAAACAATGTCCGCGACCATCAAAATCTCTTTATTCATTCACGCTTACCTTGTGTGAGGGCGGCAAAATCCACGAGCAGCCTGCCTCGCGACAACAGCTCCAGCGGAACAGCGATCACATCGCCCTCGACATTCAAATTCACGGTATCGTCCTCGACACCGACAATAACGCCAACCAGATTGCGCCGACCGTCCAGCGGACGCGTCAGCCGCATCTTCACCTTCTCGCCGACATAACGGCTAAAATGCGCCGCATTGAGCAATGGCCTCTCCACGCCCGGAGACGATACCTCCAGCGTATAGGGCATATCGATCGGATTCTCCACATCCAGAACGCCGCTGAGCTGATAGCTCACGCGCGAACAATCGTCGATTGTCACGCCATCCTCGCGATCGATATAGACGCGCAGCAACGCCGAGGCCTTGAACGGCCTGAAATCGATGCCCCACAGCTCGCATCCGAGACTCTGGACCACCGGCTCAATCAATTCCCGCAAGTTTTCGATCTATCTCGACCTCAAATAAAAAAAGGGCTCAAAGGCCCATTCTGAAAAACCGCTTGTCTAGCCCGCAATTCCGTGAAAAACGCGAACCAGGGCTCCCGCGAGAGCCAAAGCTTCATACCCTGACCAGACGCCTGGAGCGCCCGGGCCGTGGCGGAACGCGCGGATTATAGGAACTCCCCCCTGCTAACGCAAGGACTCTTATCCGAACAGCCTGAAAATGGGCTCGATTGACCTGATTTTCAAGTGGATAAGGGCAAACCGGGAACGAAGGCGAGCCGAATGGCTCGCCGGAATCAAAACAGCCCTCAAGCGCGGCACGCGACTCCTCGCGGAATCGAAAATTCCGCAAGAAGTCCGCGACCGCGTTCCTTCTCGGAACAGCGGCTACTTGGCCTTGCCTCCCGCGTTGGCGTTGCTGGATTTCTTGCTCGCCTTGGGCTGGGCCTTGGCTCCCTGGCTCTTCTGATAGGGATAGCCATAGGCGGACTGCCTTCCAGGCGCGTAAGGCGAATAGGGACGAGGCGGCATTGGAGGACGCGGACCATAGCCCGGGCCATAACCGCCGCGATAACCCGGTCCATAGCTGTTGCCCCAGGACGGCGAGAAGCCGAAACCGCCCGGGCCGCCGCCCCAGGGACCGCCGCCCCAGCGAGGCGCGAACCCCCAATGCGGACCGCCGCCCCATCCGGGGCCGCCACCCCAATAAGGGCCGCCGCCCCAGTGCGGACCACCACCCCAGTAAGGACCGCCGCCCCAATGATCCCAGTCATCGTCACCCCACCAGGCTGCTGCCGGGGTAGCCAGAACGGCGGCAAGAGCGCATCCGCCGAGAATTTTCGCGATCGTTTTCGTCATGATGATTCTCCTTCGAAAATATACTTCCCGCGCCCAAGAATACCCCATTCAGGCCGTGCATCTTTTCGCCGATAGCTGCGTTGTAAAAACTTGACGTAGCGCCACTATGTCTGCGTTTTTACGCCTGGCTCTCGACGAAAATCTACACGCCCTGAATGGGGTATTCTTGGGCGCGGGAAGTATACTGTAGACAACCACGAGCCATGCAGGCATGCGGCCTGATATCCCCTGGCGCCAGTTTTCCGGATGAGCGCGAGAGGCAACCCCCCCGACTCCCGGTCAGTGA
>DRPO01000251.1 GCA_011330835.1 Gammaproteobacteria bacterium
CATAGCCGGCTTTCGAGAGCGATCCGCGAACTTCTTCCAGGTCAACGGGCTCGGGATAGCCGATCTCGATGACCGTGCCGCCGGTAAAGTCGAGCCCCAGATTGAGGCCGCGCAGCGCAATGAAAACGATCGAGGCGATAATCATGGCGCCGGACAGCGCAAACGCGAGCTTGCGCGAGCCCATGAAATCGATATTGTCCTTGAACTTGACTCTCATAATGATTTCCTCAGATCGGCAGCGACTTGAGCCGCGGCTTGCCGCCGTAGATCAGGTTGATAATGGCGCGGGTGCCCATGATGGCGGTGAACATCGAGAACAGCACGCCGATGCTCAGCGTCACCGCGAAACCCTTGATCGGCCCGGTGCCAAAGGTGAACAGCACCACCGCCGCGATCAGCGTTGTGATATTGGCGTCGGCGATGGTCGAAAAGGCCTTCTCGTAACCCGCGTTGATGCTCGCCTGCGGCGAATTGCCGGCCCGCAACTCCTCGCGAATCCGCTCGAATATCAGCACGTTGGCGTCCACCGCCATGCCCACTGTCAGCACGATGCCGGCGATGCCCGGCATGGTCAGCGTGGCCTGCATCATCGACAGCGCCGCCACGATCAACACCAGGTTCAGCGCCAGCGCGATATTGGCGATCAGGCCGAACACCTTGTAATAGATCAGCATGAACACCAGCACCAGAATGAAGCCGAACACCACCGACTTGAAGCCTTGCTCGATATTGGCCTTGCCGAGGCTCGGGCCGACCGTGCGCTCCTCGACGAACCGCATCGGCGCCGCCAGCGCGCCGGCGCGCAGCAACAGCGCCAGATCGCGCGCCTCGGTCGTGCTGTCCAGCCCCGTGATCTGGAACCGCTTGCTGAGTTGCTCCTGGATCCGGGCGATATTGATGACATTCTTGACCTTGCGCCCATCGGGCTTGGTCTCGATAAAGACCACCGCCATCAGCTTCTTGACGTTCGCGCCGGTCACCTTGCTGAACAGCCGCGCGCCTTTGCCGTCGAGCGTGATCGAAACCGACGGCCCGCCGTCGCGCTGGTCGATGCCGGACTGCGCGTCGGTAATGTATTCGCCGGTTAGCATCACGCGCCGCTTGAGCAGCACCGGCGTCCCGTCGCGCTCGTGATAGAGCTGGTCGCCCGGCGGCACTCTGCCGCTGGATTTGGCGGCGAACGGATCGCCCTGTTCATCCACCAGGCGGAATTCGAGCGTCGCCGTCGCGCCGAGAATCTTTTTCGCCCGCGCCGTGTCCTGAACGCCGGGGAGCTGCACCACGATGCGATCCAGTCCCTGTTGTTGAATGATCGGCTCGGCCACGCCCAGCTCGTTGACCCGTTTGCGCAATGAAGTGATGTTTTGCTTCAGCGCGAATCGCTTGATATCGTCCTGCGTCTTTTGCTTGAGCACGGCGCGAATGGTCAATGCGCCATCCTTGTCCTCCTCGGTCAGCTCGAACTCGCCGCGAAAGTTCTTTGACAACGCCGCCATGCCCGCCTCGCGATGCTCCGGCTCGCGAAACTTGACCGCCAGCAAACCCTGCTCCTTGCGCACGCCAAGATAACGCACCTTCTCCTCCCGCAGCGTGCCGCGAAAGTCCGTCTGGTAACGCTCCAGCGCCTTGTCCAGCGCCGCTTTCATATCCACCTCCAGCAGGAAGTGAACGCCGCCTCGCAGATCGAGGCCCAGATACATCGGCTTGCCGCCAATGGCGGACAGCCACTCCGGCGTCGAAGGCGCCAGGTTCAGCGCCGTGACATATTCACTGGACAACGCATCCTTGACCTTGGCGAAGGCCGTGAGCTGGGTATCGGTGTCGGCGAAGCGAACCGTCAGTTTGCCATCATCCAGTTGCGCCGACTTTGAAGGCAGCGATGATTCGGACAATATCTTGTCCACCTTGGTCTTGACGCCGTCATCGACCCTGGCCGTGCCGGAGCCCGTGATCTGCAAGGCCGGATCCGCCGGATAGAGATTCGGCAACGCGTAGACAAAGCCGATCAGCGTCACCAGAATGACCAGCAGATATTTCCATAGTGGATAACGATTCATTCCTAACTATTCCCATGAAAAATGGTAAAACCCCGCCGGCTCCGCTGGAACCGGCAAAAGAGGCAAGCGCGGAAAGGCCGCGCCAGATCGCGGCTCAGGTCTTGCCCTTCATTGTGCCCTTGGGCATCAGCGCCGCCACCGCATGGCGCTGCACCTTCACCTGAACGCCCTCGGCAACCTCCAGCGTGATAAAGCTGTCATCCAGCTTCGCCACCCGGCCCAGCAGGCCGCCGTTGGTCACCACCTCATCGCCCTTGCCCAAACCGTCGATCAACGCCTTGTGCTCTTTCTGGCGCTTCGACTGAGGGCGAATGATCATGAAATACATGATGGCGAAGAACACGCCGATCATCAGCATGAACTCGATGCCGCCACCCGCCGGCGGAGGCGCCGCCTGCGCATACGCATCGCTTATCAAAAAACTCATGTGTCCACTCCTGAAATAGCGGCCCGGAACCCACCCGGGCCAATGGGCGCGTATTATGACATAGCCGCCGGACATTGTGGCGTGAAGGGGTTGGAGGTCCCAAGCCAGGTGGGGAGCGCCACCGTGACTGTGAGAATATACCTCTCGCGATCAAGAATGCCCCATTCAGGGTGCGTAGGTTTTCGTCGAGAGCAAGGCGTAAAAAACGCAGGCATAGTGGCGCTACGCCAAGTTTTTACAACGCAGCTATCGACGAAAAGATGCGTGGCCTGAATGGGCTATTCTTGGTCGTGAGAGGTATATCTATCCACCAAAACGGGAGCTTCCGGGAAAGGTCATCCCGGCGAATGCCGGGATCCAGTATGGCGGCGTGGCGCTGCCCTTGATGATTGGGGATGACAGACGCCCCAAAAAAATCCCCGGACAGGCCGGGGATTTGAAGATCGCGCCGAGCAGTCTATCGCCTAGAGTTCGAACTCCGGCAGTTTCTTTTCGATCAGCTCGTTCTTGAGCGTGACGTACTTGGGCATGCCGTTGTCGTCATACTCGGGATAGGCCTCGCCCTTGATCAACGGGTAGAGGTATTCCTTGCACTTGTCGGTGATGCCGAAGCCGTCTTCGGAGATGAAGTCCATGGGCATCATTTTCTCGACGTTCGCGACTTCGCTCAACGGGGCTTCGCCGATGCTCCACTTGTAGGGGCTTGAGGATTCGCGCACGACCGTCGGCATGATGGAGTTCTTGCCTTCCAACGCTTTTTCCACGCCAGCGGCGCCGAGGGCGTAGGCTTGCTCGACATCGGAGGCCGAGGCGAGGTGGCGCGCGGCGCGTTGCAGGTAGTCGGCGACCGCCCAGTGGTATTTGTAGCCGAGGGCGTCCTTGATGATGTTGGCGACCACGGGCGCGGCGCCGCCAAGCTGGGCGTGGCCGAAGGAGTCGCGGGTGCCTTGCTCGGCGAGGAACTTGCCGTCGGGCCAGTGGCAGCCTTCGGAGAGGACGATCGAGCAGTAGCCGTGTTCCTTGACCTTGGCGTCGACGGCGGCCAGGAATTTGTCCTGGTCGAATTCGACTTCGGGGAACAGGGTGACGACGGGGATGCCGTAGTCTTCGACCAGCGCGCCGGCCGCGGCGATCCAGCCGGCGTGGCGGCCCATGACTTCGATGACGAAGATCTTGGTCGAGGTGGCGGCCATGGAGCGCACGTCATAGGAGGCTTCGAGCGTGGAGACGGCGATGTATTTGGCGACCGAGCCGAAGCCGGGGCAGTTGTCGGTGATCGGCAGGTCGTTGTCCACGGTCTTGGGGATGTGGATGGCCTGAACCGGGAAGCCCATCTTTTCGGAGAGTTGCGAGACCTTGTAACAGGTGTCGGCGGAGTCGCCGCCGCCGTTGTAGAAGAAGTAGCCGATGTCGTGGGCCTTGAAGACTTCGATCAGCCGCTCGTATTCGCGCTGGTTGTCTTCCAGGCTCTTGAGCTTGAAACGGCAGGAGCCGAATCCGCCGGAGGGAGTGGTTTTCAGGCCGGCGATGGTTTCGGCGGATTCCTGGCTGGTGTCGATCAGTTCTTCGGTCAGGGCGCCGATGATGCCGTTCTTGCCGGCATAGACGGTTCCGATCTTGTCCGAATGTTTGCGCGCGGTTTCGATGACGCCGCAAGCGGAGGCGTTGATGACCGCCGTGACGCCGCCCGACTGGGCGTAGAAAGCATTCTTGGGCATAAGTTAAAACTCCTTGAAAAAGAAGGCGGGCGCGAAAGACGCGCCCGCCGGGATGCGTTGGATCAGGAATTGAGGCTGCGATAGTAGTTGATCAGGATCTCGGCAACCTCGGGGCGCGAGAATTCCTTGGGCGGAGCGATACCCTGGCCGAGCATTTCCCGAACCTTGGTGCCGGACAGCAGCACGAAGTCCTCCTTGCTGTGATCCGGAGCCTCGCTCATCATCACCACCTTGTTCAGCTTCTTCGAGTAGGCGGTGTGGTCGGCGCGGAAAATCTCGATATCCAGCGCGCCTTCGGGCACTTCGTCATCGAAGATGGTCTGCGCGTCGAAAGCGCCGTAGTAGTCGCCCACGCCAGCGTGGTCGCGGCCAACGATGAAGTGGGTCGCGCCCATGTTCTGGCGGAACGCGGCGTGCAGCACCGCCTCGCGCGGGCCGGCGTAGAGCATGTCGAAGCCGTAGCCGGTGATCATCACGCTGTTGGGCGGGAAGTACAGTTCGGCCATCTTGCGGATCGCGGCGTCGCGCACGTCGGCCGGGATGTCGCCGGGCTTGAGCTTGCCGAGGAGCATGTGGATGACCAGGCCGTCGCAGCCGAGACGATCCATCGCCATGTGGCAGAGCTCCTCGTGAGCGAGGTGCATCGGGTTACGGGTCTGGAAGGCGACGACCTTTTTCCAGCCGCGCTCCTGAATCTCGTTGCGGATTTCCACCGCCGTGCGGAAGGTGTCCGGAAAGTCGGTCTGGAAGTAGGAGAAGTTCAGCACCTCGATCGGGCCGGATACCGCGTAATTGCCCTGGGCCAGCCAGGTGGCGACGCCGGGATGCTCGGGGTCGGTGGTGCGATAGATCTTCTCGGCCATGTCGTTGAGCTGCTCATCGGAAAGCTCCTCGATCGCCTCGACATCCATCACCGCCAGCACCGGATTGCCCTCGACGTTCGGATCGCGCAGCGCGATGCGCTTGGCGTCCTTGATGCCGGAGACATCCTTGGTCAGATTCATGACCGGCGTGGGCCAGAACTGGCCGGAAGTCGTTTTCATGTTGTCGCAGACGCCCTGGGCGTCGGCCACGTTCATGTAGCCGGTCAGCGGATTGAAATAGCCGCCGCCGAGCATGACCGCATTGGCGGCCGCCTGTGACGTCAGCAGCATGGACGGCAGGGATTCCGCCTCCTGCGTCAGCGCATGGTGTCTCTCGGTATCGTAAACGAACAGGGGGTTCAGCTCGTCGGAGCCCAGGGGCTTGATCATGGTATTCCTCCAAATCAAATCAAAAGCCGGATGGATGACTGTGGCTTGCTGAGGCGCCCCGGAAGCGGCGCCGGAAAGTCACGCGCAAAAATTCCGCGTGATTGTGCCCG
>DRPO01000252.1 GCA_011330835.1 Gammaproteobacteria bacterium
CCCCTTCAGAATCGCGAAACGCTTCCGCCAAATCGCCAACGTCGATCATTCCCCCCCGCCGACCACGATCCTTGCAATAGCAAACGATCCGGCCATGATATTCGGCGTAGAGCAGCGCCAACCCGGACGCTTTGTGGTGGTTGGCGACGCCGCGCTCGAACCATTGTTGCAAGGCGCGATAACTGGAAAAGGGTTGGCCGAGCGATTTCAGCAACCGTTGTGAATAGGCGTCCACGACCATTACGGGCTGGTAACAGGCGTAACAGAGAATGGAGTCCGCCGTTTCCGGCCCGATGCCGGCCTGCCGCAGCAGCCAGTCCGCTGTCGCTTCCCGCTGGAAGCGTTCGAAGTCGTCAAAGGTCTCGACGATGTTGCGACTGAGCTGAATCAGCCGGTCGGCCTTGGTGTTGTGAAAGGCGCAGCCCTGAATGAGGGCCGCCAGTTCAGTCGCGCGGGACCGGGCCAGCGCCTCGAATTCGAGCAACCCCTGTTCGCGCAGCCTGTCGAGCGCCTTCTCCACCTGGCCCCACTGGGTTTGCTGCGTCAGCATGGCGCCGATCACCACCTCGGGCGTTCCACTGTTTGGCCACCACCACGGATCGCGCGCCAGTTCGGGGAAATCGAACCGTCGCAACGCCCGCAGCAGATCCGCGCTGTCGAAAGCCGAAATGGAATTCATGTCATGTGCTACCCTTTTCGTCATCAGGATCAACCGCCGTTGGCGCATCATGTTTGAACAATTTCCCACCCCGCATCTCGTTCCGTTCGACGGCGGCTTTGTGCTCGACAGCCAACCGACCGCGCCGGAAACGCCCGAGCCGAAGAAAGTCTACAAGCAACGCCTGCTCGAACACGCCAGCGCTCTGTACGAGTTGCAACGCAAGTTCTACGCCCATGACAAACAGGCCCTGCTGCTGATCTTCCAGGCCATGGACGCCGCCGGCAAGGACAGTACCATCCGCCATGTCATGCATTACGTCAATCCGGCGGGCTGCCAGGTGTATTCCTTCAAGCAGCCTTCGGCGGAGGAACTCGATCATGATTTTCTCTGGCGCAGCAACAAGCGGCTGCCGCAGCGGGGGCGCATCGGTATCTTCAATCGCAGTTATTATGAAGAAGTGCTGGTGGTGCGCGTCCATCCGGAATATCTCGAGAATCAGAAACTGCCCGCCGATATCGACCGGGATACGCTCTGGCGGGATCGTTTCGAGGCCATTCGCAACATGGAGAAATACCTGGCGCAAAACGGCGTGGTCATCCTCAAGTTCTGGCTCAACGTCTCTCGCGACGAGCAAAAGCGGCGATTTCTCGCCCGTCTGGACGAGCCCGAGAAAAACTGGAAGTTCTCCGCTTCCGATGTTCGCGAGCGTCGGTATTGGGACCAGTACATGGTCGCCTATGAAGATGCGCTCAACGCCACTTCGCGGCCCTGGGCGCCCTGGTACGCCATCCCGGCGGACAACAAACCCTACGCCCGGGCGATCGTGGCGGAGATCATCGCTTCGACCCTCAAGGCCATCGACCCCCGCTACCCGAGCGTGACCAAAGCTCAGCGGGCGCGCTTTGCCGAGGCCCGGGCCGAGCTGGAAGGCGAGTGACCGCGGCCACCCCGCCATTCCCGCGAAGGCGGGAATCCAGCGCCCTGATCTGGATTCCGGGTCTTCGCTCCACCCAGCCCGGAATGACGAGCGGCGGCGCGAGCCTGCGAATAACCGGACAATCCGTTTTTTTAACCTGTTATCCCCCGGTGGTTGTTCCCAATCAAGGCATTATCTATGCTTCGGCGCCATCAACCGATCCGCTTCTCCGCCGAAAGGCGCTCCAAACCTGACAAATATCAAATTAAGCATTTGCTTAATTCTGAATATTAGTATATTGTAATAAACGAGATCGACGGAAACGGCATTGACCACCAGAGTAGTCGCGCGGGTTTCGTCATCGGTTGTTCATCCAAACGTTAAACTTTCAGAGGAATATTGAAATGAAAAGACTGCTTATTGCTGCTGCAATCGCGACTGTATCCGCCGGCGCCGCTGCGGACTGGGGCCCCTGGGGCGACGATTCAAACGGCTGGGGCAATGGCTCCGGTTATGGTAACGGCTATGGCAATGGCTACGGCCAGGGCAATGGCTACGGAAGCGGCTACGGCAATGGTTCCGGCAGCGGCTGGGGCGCCGCCAACACAACCGGCAGCGGTTATGGCGACGGTTCCGGCGACATGGACGGAGACGTTGACGGCGATGTCGATTTCTCCATGAGCTTCAAAGGCAAGGGCCGTGGTCGCGGTCGTGGTCGCGGCAATGCTTACGGCAGCGGCTATGGTAACGGCTATGGCAATGGCTACGGCAACGCCTACGGCGACGGTTATGGCTACGGCAATGGTTATGGCCACGGTTATGGCGACGGTTACGGCTATGGTTACGGCAACGGTTCAGAGAGCTACTACGGTGGTGAAGGCTACGGTCCTCGCGGCCCCTGGGGTTACGGCCCGGCTGTTCCGCCCGTAGCGCCCATGCCAGCTCCTGCTCCCGCTCCCGCGGCGGCCGCTCCTGCTCCGGCAGCCAATGTACAGGCTCCCGCCGCTCAGGCCCAGGCCCAGGCTCCCGCGCCTTTCACAGCTGCTCCCATGATGCCGGCTCCGATGATGGCTCCGCCGGCGCCGATGGCCATGCCTCAGCCTCAGTTCATGGCGCCTCCCATGCCTGCTCCCCAGTTTGCCGCTCCAAATTTCGACCGCGGCGCGCAAATGCAGCAAATGCAGGCAGCCCAAAAGGCCGCCATGGAAGCCCAGCAAAAAGCCTTTGCTGAGTTCCAGAAGCAAATGGAAGCTCGTCGCGCCGAGTTCGCCAAGCAGGCGGCAGCTACTCAAGACGCCGCCAAGGCGCCTGAAGCCACCGCAAGCGCCAACACGGGCTCAGCCAACGCTTCCGCCGGCGCCGAGAAGAAGTAATCCTTCTTCAAGCCGCAAGGCAATAAAAAAAGCCCGCTACACGCGGGCTTTTTTTCGTTCGCGGGAAGCATTTTCGCGAAGCGCTCGCCCCATGATTGACTCCCGCCGCCAATCAGGATTGAATGCCCGCATGCCTTCCGCCGCCGAGAAAATCTACGCCGTCTCCGAATTCAATCGCATGGTGCGCGGCCTGCTCGAAACCCGCTTTGGACGGGTGCGCATCGAGGGCGAGATCGCCAGCCTCGCCCGTCCCGCGTCCGGTCATCTGTATTTCACCCTCAAGGACGACCGGGGTCAGATCCGCTGCGCCATGTTTCGCAACCGCGGCCTGGGCATGCGTTTCCGTCCGGAAAATGGGGTTCAGGTCATCGCTTCCGGCAAGGTCAGCCTGTACGAAGCGCGCGGCGACTATCAGCTTATCGTCGATACGCTGGAGCCGGCCGGCGCCGGCGCATTGCAGGCTGCTTTCGAAGCGCTCAAGGAAAAACTCCGGCGCGAAGGCCTGTTCGACAGCGAGCGCAAGCGCCCCATCCCCACGCCGCCACGCCATCTGGCCGTTATCACCTCTCCGACCGGGGCGGCCATCCGCGACGTATTGCATGTCCTGGCGCGCCGCTATCCACTGCTGTCGCTGACAATCCACCCCGTTCCCGTGCAGGGCGACGGCGCGGCGCCCGCGATCCAGGCCG
Organism: Gammaproteobacteria bacterium; assembly: GCA_011330835.1. Taxonomy (GTDB): domain Bacteria; phylum Pseudomonadota; class Gammaproteobacteria; order UWMA-0217; family UWMA-0217; genus HyVt-560. The sequence goes on from DRPO01000252.1 coordinate 3,640, forward strand.
CCATCGCCCAGGTCAATCGCGACGCCGAAGCCGATCTGATCCTGCTCACCCGGGGCGGCGGCTCCATCGAAGATCTCTGGGCGTTCAACGAAGAGGTCGTCGCTCGCGCCATCGCCGACAGCCAGATCCCGGTCATCAGCGGCGTCGGCCACGAAATCGACTTCACCATTGCCGACTTCGTTGCCGACCAGCGCGCTCCGACGCCCTCCGCCGCCGCCGAAATGATTACCCCCGACCAACTCGAACTGCGGCAGCGCCTCGCCGGCATCGAAGCCTGGCTGCTCGACCGCATCGGCAACCGTCTCAAGCGACACCGCGAACGTCTCGACTGGCTGTCCAGACGCCTCGAACAGCAACACCCCCGCCGCTGGCTGGAACAGCGCGCCCAGCGTCTCGACGAACTCGACCAGCGCTTGCGAAGCCGCTTGCGCCAGGGGCTTCAAACCCGCCAGCATCGGCTCGCTGATCTGCGCCACCGTCTACTGCGGCGATCTCCCTCCGTCGCCCTCGAAAACCGTCGGCTGCGTCTCGACCAACTGCAAAACCGGCTCGACAACGCCTGGCGGCAGCGTCGCCAGACCCGCGCCAACCGTCTCGCCGCGCTGTCCGACCGGCTAACGCTGCTCAACCCCCACGCAACCCTGCAACGCGGCTACGCCATCATCCGCAACCCCCGGGACGGCTCGGTCATCAGCTCCACGCAACACATCCGGCCCGGCGATGCGATTCGCGGCATTCTCGCCGATGGCGAATTCACCGCGGAAATCGAGCACGTCGATTGATCCAGCGCCCCGCGCGGTTTCTGGATCCCGGCGTTCGCCGGGATGACGCCCTCCGAATTGCCCGGGATGACGCCCTCCGAATTGTCCGGGATGGCGCTCTCCGACGTTGCTCGGGACGACGCCTCGATGTTGCGAGGATGGCGTTCTCCAAGAATCTGGTCATCCCGGCGAAGGCCGGGATCCAGTCGACAAGAGCAAGCGTTCGGGCGCCTACTTGGGGGATTGCGTCGGCGCCACCCTGATCACTTTGGCGACATGGTTTTCGACCATGAATTCGGCCTCGTAATCGCTGATTCGCAATCGGTAGGGGCGTCGGTCATCGTGATAGGCAGGCCGGGGATCGCAGGCGATGGCCGCTTCCAGCAAATCCCGTTCCCCGGCGGGGAGGGACGAGGCCGCGGCTTCGGCTTCCGGCGTGTAGGCGATCGCCAGTCGGCGTTTTGGTGGCTGCGCCGCGAATCCGCCACGGGCGTCGGCGGGCGCATCCGCCCACGGCAGGAACGGCTTGATATCGAGCAGCGGCGTCCCGTCGAGCACATCCAGGCCGGACACCTCCAGTCGGCAGTCGCCCGGCGCGGCGATCACCTTCTCCAGCCTGACCAACGATTGCCCAATCGCGTTGGGCCGAAAGATCGACCGCGAGGCAAACACCCCGACGCGAACGTTGCCGCCCAAACGCGGCGGGCGCACGGTGGTTTTCCAGTTCCCCTCCCGGTGATGGCGGGCCAGCCACAACAGCCACAGATGGGAAAAATCCTCGATGCCGCGCAAGGCGTCCGGCTGATTCCAGGGCCCGATCAGCGCCACATGCCCTTTCGCGGCGGGGATTAGCCCCGCCTGCCGGGGAATGCCGAATTTTTCCCGGAATGGGGAATGGATAACGCCGATCGGGGACAGATGAATGTCGGGCATGGGCACAGGGGGATTGAAAACGCTGTAATATACCCCATATCGCGAATAACCCGTTTCAGAGGAAGTAACCCATGCCTATCTACGAATACCGATGCAAAGCCTGCGATCATGAGCTGGAAGCCATGCAGAAAATCTCCGACGCCCCCCTGGTCGAGTGCCCGGAATGCGGCAAGCCGGAGTTGACCAAGCTGGTATCGGCGGCGGGTTTTCGACTCAGCGGCAGCGGCTGGTACGAAACTGATTTCAAGTCCGGGAACAAGAAGAACCTGAAGGAGAGCGGCAGTTCCGAATCCAGCAGCAGCGCCAGTTCCGGAGGCTGTTGTTCCGGCGGTAGTTGCGGCTGCGGATAAACGTTTCTCACGCAGCCGTAAGCCAAAGGCGCATTGGGTAAATCGAGGTTGCCGTCGGAGGATTTGAATCAATCCGGCAAGCTGACGGCGGGGTGTCGCGCCAGTTTGGCGTCAAAACTGTAAGTCTGCTCGCAGCCCGCCGCCTGATTGGCGAGTACGAGCAGGTAGTCCGCATAGTCCGCTGGCCCGGTGCGCCAGACCTCCAGCGCTTTCCAGGCCAACTCTTCGTTTTCGATTTCGAACTCGGCCGTGATGAGAATCTGATCGAGCACGGCGACGATCTGTGGTTTGCCGTAGCCGTAGGCGCTGCGCAGAACCCAGACCAGTTCGCAGAGGACGGCCAGAGTGATACGACCTCTGGATTGTCTGGCGCAACGGTTCTCGATGAGTCGGGTGGCGTGAGGGGATTGCTCGGGGTCATCCTGAGTGATGTAGCGCAGCAGAATATTGGTGTCCAGTCCGATCATGGCTTGCCGTGCGCTTCAGCAATAGCGGCTTCCATTTCCTCCAGCGTCACTGGTTTGTCGGGTTTGGGCAACATGCCCTTGAGGCGCTTCACCGACGCTTTGCGGGGCAACATGCGCACGGCATTGTTTTCATCGATGATAAATTCCACGCGGTCGCCCGAAACCAGTTGGAGCCGATCTCGCAGCGCCTTGGGGAGGGTGATTTGGCCTTTCGATGTGATGGTGGCCTGCATGGCGATATCCTTACTAATTGGCTCTGCCTTACTCATGCATATCGTAAGGTATGAGAGGCGAGTCATCAAGGGGCCGTAAGAGCTCTTGCCGCCACCGTTTGTATGCCAAAAACAGGTTGGCGGGATGATGATGCCCAGTGAGCAGTCCAGGTCGTTGCCAGCAAGGATGACGGCTCTCTGGGGAGCGCCGGCATCCTGCCGGCAACGGCGTTTCGGAATGTCGCGGCGGCTGCCGATATGGCGGTAAGCCCGTTGCGCGGCGTGATGAGCGCCTCGACAACAACCGGCAGGGGTGACCCGAGCGGGGGGAACTTCCGCGCCCCTGTAAGAAATCCGGGTTAACGCCATGGTAAAGTTGTGTAAAGTGCGCCTATCTCCCCAGCAAAGGTCATCATAATGAAGCGCTTACTGTCGCTGATTGCGCTATTTGTCTTGTTTCTGCTTGCCACCCTGACTTTTGATCATTGGTTTCCGTGGTTGTCCGAAAACCTGAGCGACAATAAAACAAGCACCATGATACAAGCGATTGGTTCAATCCTGGAAATTACGTTCAAGGCAACCACGCTCATCCTGGGTTTCCTCACCTTCATGGGCTGGAAAAAGAAACCGCAAACCCGATCACTCCCCCAGATTGAAACAGCAGCGCCTCCCGAGCAATACGTGCAAGAGCGGCAGTTCGAACCCACGCCCATTGAAACCGGCGCGCCGTTGCCAACCGAAGAATCCCCATTCCTTGGGCTGAGCGCATTCCAGAAAAAGGATGCCCAGTGCGCCAAGCAAGCTGGCGTTAGATCAAGGAGTGAAATTCTCCTACACAGAAAGGCGTAGTGAGCCGCTGTGGCCCCGAGTCATGGGCCGTTAACCGTGAGGTTAAGGGCTAAGCGTTGACAGGGGAAAGTGCAGGCTCA
>DRPO01000253.1 GCA_011330835.1 Gammaproteobacteria bacterium
ATGGTGGCTATGGGTGGATTCGAACCACCGACCCCATCATTATGAGTGATGTGCTCTAACCAGCTGAGCTACATAGCCAAAGGAAGGGCGCGTATATTGTTGCCTCCGGCGCGGATTGTCAAGACCCGCGCTGATGCGTCAGACGTTGAAGCGGAAGTGGACGACGTCGCCTTCCTGCATGATGTAGTCCTTGCCTTCGAGTCGCCATTTGCCGGCGTCCTTGGCGCCCTGTTCACCGCCATATTCGATGAAGTCGTCGTAGGCGATGACTTCGGCGCGGATGAAGCCCTTTTCGAAGTCGGTGTGGATCTTGCCGGCGGCCTGGGGGGCGGTGGCGCCGACGTGGACGGTCCAGGCGCGGACTTCCTTGACGCCGGCGGTGAAGAAGGTTTGCAGGTGGAGCAGTTGGTAGCCGGCGCGGATGACGCGGTCGAGGCCGGGTTCGCTGAGGCCGAGGTCTTCGAGAAATTCCATTTTTTCGTCGTCTTCGAGCTGGGAGATTTCGGCTTCGATGGCGGCGCAGACGGGGACGACTTCGGCGCCTTCGGCGGCGGCGAATTCGCGCACGGCGTCGAGGTGGGGGTTGTTCTCGAAGCCGTCTTCGGCGACGTTGGCGACGAACATGAGGGGCTTGAGGGTGATGAGCTGGAATTCGCGGATGGCGGCCCGTTCGGCGTCGTCCAGCGACAGGGAGCGGGCGGACTGGCCTTCGCCGAGGTGGGCGAGCATTTTTTCCAGGACGTTTTTCTGGGCGCCGGCGAGTTTGTCGCCGGATTTGGCGACGCGGGAGACGCGCTTGAGGCCGCGCTCGACGCTTTCCAGGTCGGCCAGAATGAGTTCGGTGTTGATGGTTTCGATGTCGCTGATGGGGTCGACGCGACCGTTGACATGAACCACGTCGTCGTCCTCGAAGCAGCGCACGACCTGGGTGATGGCGTCGGTTTCGCGGATGTGGGCAAGGAACTGGTTGCCCAGCCCTTCTCCCTTGGAGGCGCCGGCGACGAGGCCGGCGATGTCGACGAATTCCATCGTGGTCGGCAGGACGCGCTCGGGCTGGACGATTTCGGCCAGCGCATCCAGCCTGGGATCGGGCACGGGGACGACGCCGACGTTCGGCTCGATGGTGCAGAAGGGGTAGTTTTCCGCCTGGATACCGGCCTTGGTCAGCGCATTGAAGAGGGTGGACTTGCCGACATTGGGCAGCCCGACGATTCCGCTTTTGAATCCCATGGGTGTTATTTCCGACGGTGCAGTTGGTTCATGGCCTTTTCGAACTGGCCGGCGACGATGTCCTCGATCAGCGCTTCGGCGTCGCCGAGGGCTTGTTCGATCTGTTCGGCTTCGGCGCGCGAGGGGCGGCTCAACACGGCGTTGATGACCTCTTCCTTGCGCCCCGGATGGCCGACGCCGACGCGCAGACGCCAGAAGTCCTTGCCAAAGTGACCGAAGATGTCGCGCAGTCCATTGTGTCCGCCATGCCCGCCGCTGAACTTGAGGCGGATCGCGCCGGGCGGCAGGTCGATTTCATCGTGCGCGACCAGCGTCTGCGGCGGCTTGATCTTGTAGAAACCGGCGAACTGGCGGACGGCGATGCCGCTGCGGTTCATGAAGGTTTGCGGCTTGAGCAACCAGACGTCATGGCCGGCAATATCGACGCGCGCCACTTGCGAGGAAAACCGGCTCTCGTCCCGAAACGTTCCGTGGTAGCGGGCGGCAAGCGCGTCCACAAACCAAAACCCGGCGTTATGCCGGGTTTGTTCGTATTTCGAGCCGGGGTTGCCCAGCCCGACAATCAGTCGAACGGGTGGTTGTGACACGGAGGCGAGCTTTACTCTTCGTCAGGTTCCGACGCTCCGGTCTCGGCTTCCGACCCACTATCCTCGTCGCCGCCGCCGGATTTGGCATGCACCGCAACGACGACCTGATCATGCTCCTCACCCAGCGCCAACTCAATCAGGGTCAGGCCCTCGGGCAAGTCAATATCGGACAGGTGAATCGATTCGCCCACATCGACCTTTTCCAGATCGACTTCGATGTATTCGGGCAGATCGCCGGGCAGACACTGAACCTCCACCTCGTTCAGAACGTGGCTGATCGAGCCGCCATGCGCCTTGACGCCGACGCAGGTATCCTCATTGATGAAATGCAGCGGCACGGAAACGCGAATCGCTTCATCCGCGAGAATGCGCTGCAGGTCCACGTGCAGGATCAGCGGACGGGAGGGGTGGCGCTGCAAATCGCGCAACACCACGGGCTCGGTGGCGCCGTCGATATCCAGCTTGAGGATTTGCGAGTAGAACGCCTCGTCCTGCAAGTGGCGTGAAATCTCGTTGTGTTTCAGAGTAATGGCCTTGGGTTCCTTGCCGCCGCCATAGACGATGGCGGGCAGTTTTCCCTCGCGACGCAGGCGGCGGCTCGCACCTTTTCCCTGCTCGGCACGCGCTTCGGCGTGCAATACATATTGCGTTGACATAGCTGTCTCCGTTGCTGCGCTGACTCCGGAATCCTCCGGCGCAAACGCGGGTTAAACATGCCCGTCGAGCCCATCCCGACCGGCATGACGTTTTCCTTGCGACCAGAAAAACGTTTTGAATTCCAGCGGCCCGTGGCCTGCAAGTCAGCTTTCGAACAGACTCGAAACCGACTCTTCGCGATTGATGCGGCGCATTGTCTCGGCGATGACCGGCGCCATGCTCACCACGCGGATCCGCTCGCACTCGCGCGCTTCCTCGGAAAGCGGAATGG
>DRPO01000254.1 GCA_011330835.1 Gammaproteobacteria bacterium
GGCAGCATGGTGTTCTTGTAGTCTCTCGTGTTCCTTGTTACCAGTCCTTTCGCCCCGCAGCATTCCGCCGAGTAATATTGGATGGCGTCTTCGAAATCCACGAAGTCGGAGTTGACGGATAACGAGACGACCCTGGAATTCACCTCGGCAATATTGAACAGGGTCAGAAATTTCCTGATTTCCGATCTGGCCTGCTTTCTGTTTCTTGTTTTCGATATGAGGTAATCGAGCGTGGTTATTGTCGTGGCCGACAGATAGCCATCGATCGCCTTTCGCTCGACCATCCCCATGATTCGGGCTGAATGTTCGACAAACTCCTTTCTGTCCAGCAGTACGTCAAGAATGACGTTGGTATCGAACAGAATCCTCAAAGGTATTTTTCCTCCAGATGCCTTTTATAGTCCTCAACATCGACATCGGAAGACTCGATAACGCCGATCAGCGACCGAGTGATGGGAGGGGGGGCGTTCTTTGTATGGGGTTCAGTCAGAACGCCAAAATAATCGGCAACAACCTGTGAAAGCGATTTTCCATGCTTTCGTGCGTATGACTTCGCTTGTTGTATGAGTTCGTCTTCCAATCTAAGCGTCAACTTGGTCTGCATGGAAAATCTCCGTGACGTATAATATCTTGTAATAAAGTACGTCTTTGATGGCCCATGTGTCAAGTGGGGGCGCGTGATTCGCGTCGGGGCGGCTCTGGGACATGGCCTTTGCGGATAAGCTGGAACAAGCGTATAACCTTGATTATCGAATCGACGCCTGCCGAGCGTCGGCGAGAGGTACATAAAATGGCTGGGGTATGGTCTGAATCCCGGTCAAACCATAGGAGGCATTGTTATGATCATGAGAAATACGCTAGTGGCGGCCTGTCTTGTCTTTGCTGTTTCCGCTCAGGCGACCGCCGCACGGACGCCAGCCAGCCAGCATTCTCTGGAGAACGCGCCTGCCGCCGAGGCGAGCCGGCATACGCCGGCGGATATTTTTGCCGACAGCATTTACGATTTGCAGAAGTTCCTGAATAGCAAGCAGGCCAGGAATCCCGCCGCGATCAAGGCCTACGTGATGAAGAACGTTCGCCCGCTGTTCGATATGCAGCACATGGCGATGCTGGCGGCGGGGCCCTACTACAAGCGCATGACGCCCGAGCAGCGCGAGGCTTTTGTCGGTAGGCTCGAAGAGAACTTCTTCAAGCAGTTTACCCGCCAACTGGTCAATCGCTCCGGCAAGCAACCGCGCATCCAGTTTCTGAAAATGCGCCGCAACCAGTCGGACAAGCGGGTCGATGTGTTGTCGCGAGTGAGTTATCCGAACAACCGGTCGCAGCGGGTCGTGTTGCGGTTCGCCGATACGCCCCTGGGTTGGCGGGTCTATGACGTGTCGGCCGACGGGCACAGCGCCGCGCTTTATTTCCGGCAGTATTTCAGTCGCCAGCCAAAACGCGGCGGAGGACCGGAAAGGTTGTTGCAATAAGGCTTCCTCTGGGATAGTTTTGGCTAACGCGCCGATTTGATCTTGCAGATTGCGGGCGCGAAACAAATCCAGCTAAAGCGGCGGATCATTCCCCAAGTGATTGTGAAAACCTGCTTTGGCGTTCCTCGCGGGCAGGTTTTTTTCTTGTCCGCGGTTGTTGCCTTATGGCGGGAGCGAGACGATGGAAGATCCGGAAAAACTGGGTTTCGAGACGCTGGCGGTGCGCGCCGGACAGGTGCGAACGGCAGAGGAAGAGCAGTCGGAGCCGATATTTCCCACCTCCAGTTTCACCTTCAATTCCGCCGCCGAAGCAGCGGCGCGGTTCAGTGGCGAGAGTCCCGGCAACATCTACTCCCGTTTCACCAATCCCACCGTTCGAACCTTCGAACAGCGCCTCGCCGCGCTGGAGGGCGGCGAGTCCTGCGTCGGGACGGCTTCCGGCATGGCGGCGATTCTTTCGACCTGCATGGCGCTGCTCAAGGCGGGGGACCATGTGGTCTGCTCCCGCTCGGTGTTCGGCTCCACGGTGGTTCTGTTCAACGCTTACATGGCGAAGTTCGGCGTCGAGGTCAGCTATGTCGATTTGCCGGATCTCGAGGCCTGGGAGGCCGCCATCAGGCCGGAAACCCGGTTGTTTTTTCTGGAGACGCCCTCCAACCCCTTGACGGCTCTGGTGGATATCCGCGCCCTGTCGGAAGTCGCGCATCGCCATGACATCCTGCTGGTGGTCGACAACTGTTTCTGCACGCCGGCGTTGCAGCAGCCGCTGGCGCTGGGGGCCGACATCGTCGTGCATTCGGCGACCAAGTATCTCGATGGGCAGGGGCGCTGTATCGGCGGGGCCGTGGTGGGCGACGCCGAGCGGGTGGGCAAGGAGGTCTACGGCTTTCTGCGCACC
>DRPO01000255.1 GCA_011330835.1 Gammaproteobacteria bacterium
TCTGGACAACAGCCTTGCGCTGCGCGCCGCCAACCGGCAACTGGAAATCGCCCGCGCCGAGATCGAACGCCAGCGCGGCGGCCACTACCCGGTTCTCGGCTTGAAAGCCGAACACGGCGTGCAGGACGACGATGGCGGCTTCAACGAAGGCAAGTCCGGCGACACCGTGATCGGACTGGAACTCAAGTTGCCCCTGTACAGCGGCGGCGGCGTATCGAGCCGCACCGCCCAGGCGAAGGCCAACTACGAGCAAGCCCTCCAGCAGGTCGAGCTGCAACGCCGCGAGACCATCCGCCAGACCCGGGCGGCCTATCTCAACGCCATCGCCGGCCTGAGTCGCATCAAGGCCCTCAAGCAGGCGCTCATCTCCACCGAAACCGCGCACGAGACGACCGAGGCGGGCTTCGAAGTCGGCACGCGCACCGCTGTCGATGTGCTGCTGGCGCTGCGCGAAACCTTCCGCGCCAAGCAGGACTACGCCCGCGCCCGCTATGACTACATCCTGCAAACATTTCGCCTCAAGCAGGCGGCTGGTATCCTTAGCGAGGAGGACGCCCGGAAAATCAACAACTGGTTGTAAGGAACAATGCCCCCGCTCTGCCGCCTGACCGATAGCCTGCTGCTGTGCATCGACATCCAGGATCGCCTGTATGACACGCTGCCCGAACCCGCCCGGCGGCGCATGCTGGACAATACCGAGGCGCTGCTGCGCGGAGCCGGGCTACTGGGCATCCCCGTCTTCCACACCGAGCAATATCCCAAGGGGCTTGGCAAGACCGTGACGCGCCTGCAAGCGGCGCTGCCGCCCAAAACCCGGCGCATCGAAAAAACCAGCTTTTCCTGTTGCGGCGCCGACGGTTTTACCGGCGCGCTGCGGGACACCCACAAGCGGCAGGTCGTCATCACCGGCGTGGAAACCCATATCTGCGTCATGCAGACCGCGCTGGAGCTGCAACAGGACGGCTATGAAGTGTTCGTCGTGGACGACGCCGTCTGCTCGCGCCGGATGGCCCACTGGAAAAGCGGCCTGAACCGGCTGCGCCAGGCCGGCATCGTCGCCGCGCCGACCGAATCCATCCTGTTCGAATGGCTCAGGGACGCGCGTCACGATCAATTCAAGGCCGTCTCCGCGCTGCTGCCGCCCCTTCACTGAACCTTGGCGCCCAAAACACCCATCCCCGTTCCGGAAACGCTCAAACCCAAGTACTGGCCAACCTGGCTGGCGCTCGGCCTGCTGCGACTCGCTACCCTGCTGCCCTACCCCGCCCAGAACGCCATCGGACGCCAACTGGGCAAGCTGATCCATCGTTTTGCGCGCAAGCGCCGTCGCATCGCCGAAATCAACATCCAGCGCTGTTTTCCGGAAAAAACGACAACAGAACAAACCGCCATGGTCGAAGCGCATTTCGCCGAACTCGGCATGATGCTGCTGGACACCGCGCTCTCCTGGTGGGCGCGCCCCGCAACCCTGCAACGACTCGCCCGCATTCAGGGCATGAACCACCTGACCGACGCGCTGGCGCGGGAACGCGGCGTCATTCTCCTCACCGGCCACATGACCACTCTCGACATCGGCGGCATCATCCTCGGCGAAGCCCTGTCCCGAACCCCCTGGCCCATGCAGGTCATGTACAAACGCAGCCGAAACCCGCTGCTGGAAGCCATGATGCGCCGCGGTCGCGAACGCTTCATGCACCGCGTCTTCATCCGTCAGGACATGCGCAGCTTCGTAAAAGGACTGAAAGAGAACCACCCCACCTGGTACGCCCCAGACCAGGACTTCGGCAGAAACAACACCGTCTTCGCCAACTTCTTCGGCATCGCCACCTCGACGCTCCCCACGCCCGCCCGCATCGCCGCCAA
>DRPO01000256.1 GCA_011330835.1 Gammaproteobacteria bacterium
ACTGGTTCCCGCCAGCGCCGCGCTGCCCAGCGGGCTGACATTGACCCGCCGGCGGCAATCCGTCATCCGCTCCTGGTCGCGCGCCAGCATCTCCTGCCAGGCCAGCAGGTGGTGGCCGAAACTGATCGGCTGGGCCACCTGCAAATGGGTAAAGCCCGGCATGATCGTCTCGGCATTCGCCTCCGCGAGATCGACCAGCGCCAGCCGCAACCGCCGGATCTGGTCGCCAATCGCATCGATCCGGTCCCGCAGGTACAGGCGAATATCGGTGGCCACCTGATCGTTGCGCGACCGACCGGTGTGCAGCTTCTTGCCGGCGTCACCCACCAGCTCGGTCAGCCGCGCCTCGATATTCATATGCACGTCTTCCCGGGCCACCGACCATTCGAACCGGCCCGACTCGATCTCGGACTCCACCTGATCGAGCCCTTCAAGCAACGCCGCCAACTCCTCGGAACTCAGAATGCCGACCTTCTCCAGCATCCGCGCGTGCGCCTTGGAGCCCTCGATGTCGTGACGATAGAGGCGCCGATCAAAATCCACCGACGCGGTAAATGCCTGGACAAAGCGATCGGTCGGCTCTGAGAAGCGACCGCCCCATAGTCTGGCGTCCTTTTGTTTGCTCATAAAATTAAACCTGGATCACTAACAAATGAACCGTCACAATCGGCCCACTCGAAACATTTCGGGCAATCCAGACATTTTCCCTGTAAAATCAGCCGATAAGAAGCGGATGCCTGAATCTTGCGCCATGGAACATTTCATTCACGAAAATGTGACGCGAGTATAACATCCGCGATTGCGCCAAACTTCCCGTTCAGAGTATGTTTAACCAAAGGGCAAAAATGATGTCAATGGAACTGACCAGCGAACAAATCGGCAAGGAAAACACCGCGGAAGAACCCTCAACCACCGGATTTCTGCCCGACTTCTGTGACGGCGGGAACGTGCTCCTGATGGTTGGAGGCGCCGAGTTTCTGGCGATCATTCTCACGCTGGCGCAAGGCTTCTCGGCGGGCGACTTCTGGACCCGGCTGGCGCTGATCTCGCTGTTCATCCAGTGGGTCACGATCGGCTCGGTCGCGTTGCTGTGCCACTTCCGCGACACGCTCAACTCGCTATCGTCCCCGCAGACCACGGCGATCTCCTACGCCATCATCATGGGCGTGACGCTGGTGATGTCCATTGTGTCGGTTTGGCTGATCCAGTACCTGTACCTGACGCCAAGACCGGGATTGGCGCAAAACGTCATTCTTCGCAATCTTGTGATCTGTGCAATCGTCACAGCATTGATGTTGCGATACTTTTATGTCCAGCATCAGTGGAAGAGCAATACGGAGGCCGAGTCCCGAGCCCGCATCCAGGCGCTACAGGCCCGCATCCGACCGCACTTCCTGTTCAACAGCATGAACACCATCGCCAGCCTGACCCGCAGCAATCCGGATCAGGCGGAAAAGGCGGTCGAGGATCTTGCCGACCTGTTCAGGGTGTCTCTGGCGGACAAGAACTACCTGACGCTGGATGAAGAACTGAGCATCACCCGGCGCTATCTCAGCATCGAGGAGCATCGCCTGGGCGACCGACTCAGGGTGGAATGGCGCATCGATGAAGATATCGACCGCTTTACCAAGGTGCCGGCGCTGATTTTACAGCCCCTGGTTGAAAATGCCCTGTATCATGGCATCGAGCCACTGACGGAAGGGGGCGCCGTAACGATATCGCTGCACAGCCTGACCGACGCGATCGAGGTCACGGTATCCAACCCGCTCGGCGCGCCGACCCGCCAGCAACGGCACAAAGGCAACCAGATGGCTCAGGAAAATATTCGACAAAGGCTCGCGTTCGCCTATGGCGATCAGGGTCGATTAAACATACAAACCAAGGATGACCAGTATTCGGTCTCTTTCAAGATACCCAGATAGGAATGACCATGCGTGTAATGATCGTTGATGATGAAAGACCCGCCCTGGATCGCTTGTCCAGCATGATCGAGGGGCAGGGCAACTACCAGGTTTGCGCTTCCGCCGCCAACGGCATGGAAGCGATCAAGGCGGCGGAACAGTACAAACCCGATATCGCGCTGATGGACATCAGAATGCCAGGAATGGACGGTCTGGAAGCGGCGCGCCACCTCTCCGAGATGGAAGAGCCGCCCGCCGTCATCTTCACCACGGCCTTCGGGGAACACGCCCTGGAAGCCTTCGACACGCTCGCGGTCGCCTATCTGCTCAAGCCGATTCGCCAGGAAAAACTGGCCCGCGCGCTGGAGAAGGCCGGCAAGCTCAACCGGGTGCAACTCAGCCAGCTCGCCAACCAGGAAGGCAACGCCCGCACGCACATCTGCGCCCGGGTTCGCGGCAATCTCGAACTGATCCCGCTGACCGACATCTACTACTTCCAGGCCGACCAGAAATACGTCACCGTGCGCCACACCCAGGGCGAAGTGCTGATCGAGGAGCCCCTGAAGTCGCTGGAAGAAGAATTCTCCAACAGCTTCATGCGCATCCACCGCAACGCGCTGGTTTCGATGTCCGCCATGACCGGCATGACCAAAACCCCGGAAGGCCGTTTCCGCCTGACCTTGCGCGGCATCGACGACACGCTGGAAATCAGCCGCCGCCACGTCGCGGAAGTCCGCCGCTTCCTGAAAGGGGCCTGATCGAAACGTTTCCGCCCGCCCCGGGCATGCCGGGTGAGCGTGAGAAGTTCCGGCTAACCGTCATTCCGGGCGAGCGCAGCGAGACCCGGAATCCAGGCCAGCCCAATGGATTCCCGCTTTCTCGGAAATGACGGGGCGGGTTCATCGATGACGTGGCGAGATTTTCCCGAGCGCGTTGTCGATCCCGTCGTCGAGAAAGCCGCCGTAGTACTCGATATTGGTGACTCCGACAATTTTCGGCGCCGCCTCCCGACCCTTGCCATCCAGAAACACCACGGTGGGCGTCAGTTTCGCGCCGTAGCGCGCCGCGAATTCATCCACGGCAACCTGCTTGCCATCGAAATCCGTCACCGGTTCCGGCGTATCCAGACGAAACAGCCGGATGACCACCTTGTCATCGTAGTCCCGGTTGCGCAGCATCGGCTTGAGATATTCCTCCTCGATGGTTTTACAGAAGTGGCAGTAATCCGCCACGAACGCCAGCAACAGCGGACGTCGATCCAGTTTCCCCGAACCCGCCAGCGCGGCGAAATCCCGCGCCTCCAGCAGCTCGACAGGCGGCAGCTCGTCGTCATCATCGGAGGCCGCCTGAATCCCGCCCGGCAACCACCCGAGACACAGCAACAGCGCCAACGCCCAATACCGCTTGCCGCTCGTACGACACAATTTCGTCATGAACCCAAAGACCTATCGTGGTTACCCGCCCATATGATTCCAGTCGGATGGTTTCGTTTCTGGATCCCGGCGTTCGCCGGGATGACTGCCTTAAGGCGCCAATTGACCACCTTGCAGCACCGGAATGCCTGCCTTGAAGCGCCGGATAATCGCCCTGAAGCGACGTCCCGGCAACTTCTCTGACGTCATCCCGGCGAACACCGGGATCCAGAGCCCGCACTCGGGCGCAACCATGCCCCACACATGACGCCCCCCGGAATGGGGTATTCGCAGTCGCAAGAGGTATAATCTCCGCCCGACTATCGTCCGAACAATGACTACGCGCCATCACCATCAGGAGATCCATCTTGAAAACCCTTCGCATCGCCACCCGAAAAAGCCCGCTTGCCGTCTGGCAGGCCGAGCATGTCGCTGCGCGCCTTCGGCAAATTCATCCCACGCTGACCATAGAACTGGTGCGCATGGTGACCCAGGGGGACAAGATTCTCGACAGCCCACTGTCCAAGGTCGGCGGCAAGGGCCTGTTTGTCAAGGAACTCGAATCGGCGCTCTATGAAGGACGCGCCGACATCGCGGTTCATTCCCTCAAGGATGTCCCGATGACCCTGCCCGAAGGCTTGCATCTGGCCGTGGTCATGGAACGCCACAGCCCGTTCGACGCCTTCGTCAGCAACCAGTTCGACAGCCTCGACGCGTTGCCCGAAGGCGCGAGGGTGGGCACTTCCAGCCTGCGCCGCAGCCTGCAAATCAGCGAGCGTTACCCGCATCTGGACATCAAGGATCTGCGCGGCAATATCAACACCCGGTTGCAAAAGCTCGACGACGGCCAGTACGACGCCATCATTCTAGCCGAATCGGGCTTGCAGCGCATGGGATTCGATGACCGCATTACCGCCGTTCTGACGCCCGAAGTCAGCCTGCCCGCGGTCGGTCAGGGCGCGCTGGGCATCGAATGCCGGGAAAACGACGCGGAAGTGGAGTCCCTGCTGGCGGCGCTGGAGCACCCGCCCACCCGGCTGCGCGTCACCGCCGAACGCGCTATGAACCATCGCCTCAACGGCGGCTGCCAGGTGCCCATTGGCGCCTACGCGGAACTCGTCGGCGACCAGCTCCGGCTGCGCGGCATGGTGGGCCAGCCCGATGGCAGCGAAGTCTTCCGCCAGGACCTCGCCGGCTCCCCGGACGACCCGGAAGCGCTGGGCGTCCGCGTCGCCGAAGACCTGCTTTCGCAAGGCGCCGATCGCGTACTGAAAACGCTCGGAATGCTCTGATTCATGACCCTCGCGGACCATCGCGCCCTGGCCGGCATCGACGTCATCGTCACCCGCCCGGCGCATCTGGCCGAACCGTTCTGCGCGAGAGTCGAAGCGCATGGCGGCGCGCCCGTTCGGCTGCCGGCGCTCCAGATCGACGCCCTGCCCCCACCGCCAAGCCCCGGGGCCTGCGACATCGCCATCTTCCTCAGCCCCAACGCGGTCGCTTTCAGCTCCGACCTCACGTTGCCCCGTCGGGCCCTTGTCATGGCGGTCGGCGACAAGACCGCTGCGGGTCTCCGCCAGCGGGGAATCCCCCAAATCGAAACGCCCAGGGAGGACTCCACCAGCGAAGGGCTGCTGCGAACCCCGGCGCTGACCCACGTCGCCGGAAGACGCATCCTGCTGGTCTGCGGCGAAGGCGGGCGCACCCTGCTGCAGGAAGAACTCACCGCGCGCGGCGCGACCGTTGAGCGGGCCGAAGTCTACCGCCGAACCATTCCCGCCCTGAGCCGACAACATCGGCAACGCGCGCTGGCGCACCCCGATCGCTGCGTGTTGACGCTGACCAGCGGCGACGCGGCGAGAAATCTGGTCGAAATGACGGATTCGCTGGCCCAACGCACGCTATTCCGGCTACCCTTGGTCGCCGGCAGCCGTCGCATCGCCCGCATCGCCAACGACCTGGGATTTCAACAACCCGCGGAAATCGCCGATAATCCCGGCGACGAGGCCATGATGACGGCGCTG
>DRPO01000257.1 GCA_011330835.1 Gammaproteobacteria bacterium
GGGCATCGCCCGCAACCGACCCGACCTTACCGACCTGTCCTTGTCACTTCCCCAGCCGGGCGACTTCTAGGAGAACGCCATGAAACGATTCATCAAACAAAAAACTCTGCTCCTGGTTCTTCTCGCACTGGGCGTAGCCGCCAGCATTCAGGCGGTCACCGCCGGCTTGTCCGATGGCTTCAAGCCTTCGTCTTCGCTGGAGGAATTGGCCCTCAACGACCTCAAAGCGCTGGACGAGCCAGTGCTCGATAGCCTGCGGGGAGGATTTGCATCCGCCAACAATATCGAGATTACGTTTGGCTATGAAAGCATTCTGAAGGTTGACGGCGTCTTGCAGACGCGCCTGTCGCTGAATATCCCGAAGATTATCTACGATCCCGTAACGCGCCAGGTCACATACTCCAGCATTCAGGCGACCAGCTTCAAGTCCGGCAATCTGGCGGAAGGGTTGACGGTCAAGACGCCGGGTGGGGACAACGCCAGCGGTTTGCAACTGGCGAAGGCGTTTCTGTCGTCGCCGCTGGTGATTCAAAACACCGCCAACAACCGCCTGATCCAGAACTTTCAGAACATCAATCTCCGCGTCAAGGGTTTATCGACCTCCTTCAATGCCGGCGTAAACAAGGTGCTGACGCCAGCATTGATCGACTCGCTGCACTGATCGATTCCCGCGTTTTTCTCGCTACCCACACGGCGATCCGTCGTGTGGGTCGCCAGGAGGGCGGTGCGATTCGCTTATACCTCTCGCGATTAAGAATACCCCGTTCAGGGTGCGTAGGTTTTCGTCGATAGCAAGGCGTAAAAACGCAGGCATAGTGGGGCTACGTCAAGTTTTTACAACGCAGCTATCGGCGAAAAGATGCGCGGCCTGAATGGGGTATCTTAATCGCGAGAGGTATATTTCGATAAATCCCGGTCCCGGGAAATCTTCTCCATAACCGGGACGTCAATATTCGCCGACCGGGCGATACTCAGGGCGCGTTCCAGACGCTGCGGAGCGCTGCGTCCCATGCAGCCGTGTTCTGGATCGCCCTCGAAGGCTTCGACCATGGCCTCGATCAGCCGGTCTTCTTCAAGCGTCGCGCCGGTAAGATGCGCCTGGAGTTTCAGCACTTCCCGAGCGACGGCTTCAGCCAGCTGGCGGTGGTCGCGCCACAATTGGGTCACGTCGCCTCCGGTTTTCAGCCCCGCGATGTTGGTGGTGAGAATATAGAGATTCTTGCGGACCAGTTCGAATATCAGTTGTTCTTCGGAATCCAGCAGCGTCACCGGAAGATCCAGCGTCGCCAGCGCCTGTTGCAGCAATTCAGCGCGTGGGCCATACGCGACCGACGGGACCACGACCTTGCTGTCCATGCCGGGTTTTTTCTCGAACCAGACCGACATGACCGTGGGCGCATCAAGGCCGTGTTCTCGCCAGTCTCTCGGCAGCAACTCGTTCTGGATCAGCACGATTCCTTCCCGCCATGATTTGGGGACGCGGTCGATAGCCGCGTGCAGATCATTCTCGCCGGTGGCGATCACCACCATCGCGGGTTCGGGGATGCGGGCGGCCAATGCACTGATGTCGGTATCCCGCAGCACCGGAACCACAGCCTGCCCCAGCCGCAGACAGCCCCTGGCGATGACGCTGCCGATTTCACCGAGTCCAATGATAACGACGGGATGATCGAGAGTGGGTTGGGTCATGATGAAGTTTTCTGGTTCAGAGCGATGATCGAAAGATGGCCGATTCCCGAGTTTCTTGCAAGCGTGAGGTTTTGATGCGACAGCATCGTCATGCTATACACATGCCATGCGCATAATCGATAACATCGATGATGACGTCTTGGCGTTGGTTCGATATCTCGCTGCCCAAGAGAAGGTGTCTCTCGGAGTGATGTTGTCGGATCTGGCGCGCAAGGGATTGAAAACCGTGACGTTGGAGTTCGGGAGTCGCGCAGGATTTCCAACTTTTCACGTTCCGGACAACGCTGCCCCAATCACTCCCGAACAGGTAAGAATTCTGGATGATGAGGCGTGACCCGAGAAGCCGCGTCTTCGCCCGGCGCTTCATCACCTTCGACGAGGACATGCGACTTGTCATCGCGCCGCGGGCGGGGACGCCGGCGCTCCGGCGACCGCTGGAGAGGCTGAGACAACCCGGGTACCATAGCCGCTCCACCCAGGACAACGCGCAATGAAAACCAATTCCCGAAATCTCGCGGCGAGCCTGCAAAAGGGGCTGGCCCCCATCTATCTGCTGTCGGGCGATGAGCCCTTGCAGATGATGGAATGCGGCGATGCGGTGCGTCGCGCGGCTCGCGAGCAGGGTTTCACGGAACGTCAGGTGCTGCAGGTTGAGACGGGGTTCGACTGGTCGGAGCTGATGGGGGAGGCCGCCGCCATGTCGCTGTTCGCCGAGCGCAAGCTGATCGAGCTGCGAATGCCGGGCGGCAAGCCGGGGCAGGCGGGGGCGAAGGCGTTGAAAGCTTATGCCGCGCAGCCGCCGGAGGATAATCTGCTGGTCATCCATTCGGGCAAGCTGGATCGGTCGGCGCGCAACAGCGTCTGGGTAAAAGCGCTGGAGAAAGCGGGCGTCTGGGTCGAGATCTGGGATCTGAATCCCGCCGAGACGCTGAAGCTGCTCGGGGAGCGGCTCAGGATGGCGGGGTTTCAGCCGGATCAGGCCGCGTTGCGGTTGTTGACCGA
>DRPO01000258.1 GCA_011330835.1 Gammaproteobacteria bacterium
ACGATCAACGACATCACGGTCGATTTCTACAAAACCGGCGCCTAGGGCTCGCCATCGGTTTCCCTGCTCGACGCCAACACCGTCACGCCCAACGATCCCGGCGATATCGACAGCGGCCCGAACGGTCTATATCCCGTCATCACCCTGGCCCAGGTCAACGGCGCGGATCTGCTGGTCACCGGAACGCACAACAGCGCCGCCAACACGACCTTCACGCTGGACTTCTACGCCAGCGCCAGCGCGGCGGCATGCTGCTCAGTTCGGTGATGCTCTCCCTGCCCGCCTGGAAAGTCGCGGATCCGCTTGCGCTGCTGGATCACAGCCGGAAAGACGAGGAAGACGACGAATCCCTCGAATCGATCATAAAAAACAAGTCGCGGCCCGAAAACGCAAAGAAAAAAACGGTAAATGCCGATAACCGGAAATAACGCTACGAACCATAAAACTCCGCAACTTGTGGGGTCGATTAGGCCTATGGGTATGGATCCCGGCTTTCGCCGGGATGACTGTTTCGTAGGGTGGATGCGCGACACGGTGGATCCGCTTCGCTTGATCCACCCTACGCGAGCCGGGGATTCGCGAAGCAATACAACATCAAACGGTATGCGGAATGCCGAAAAGAAGGGTGAGGGGAATATGACATATCCACAGCATGATCTGACGAACGCCACCATCATGATGGTCGATGATGAGCAGATCAACATGGACGTCGTTCAGGCGTATCTGGAGGAAGACGGCTACAGCAAGTTCGTTCTGGAGAACAATCCCGAGCGGGCGATGGATACGCTGAAAAAGGCCCGTCCCGACACGCTGTTTCTCGACCTGGTCATGCCGGGAAAATCGGGCTTCGAGATCCTGGCGGAAATTCGTCGTCACCCCGATTTCAAATACCTGCCCGTCATTATCCTCACTTCCGCGACCGATTCCGAAAACAAGCTCAAGGCGCTGGAGCTCGGCGCGACCGACTTTCTCGCCAAACCGCTGGACCCCAGCGAACTCCGTCTGCGTCTGCGCAATACGCTGGGCGCCAAGGCCTATATCGATCAACTCGCCTTTTACGACCCGCTGACCAACCTCCCCAACAAGCGACTGTTCCAGGATCATATCGACCAGGCGTTCCGCAAGGCCGAAAGGCATCAACAACCCATCGCGCTGCTGAGTATCGCGGTCGACAATTTCGACAGCATCCACGCCGCTGTCGGTCAGGCCGCCGGCGACGAAATCATGAAACAGATCGCCTTCCGGATCGAATCGGTCGTGCGTCAGGCGGACACACTGACATTTACCCGCGAAGCCGCCGGTGCCGCGCGCAATTTCTATCACACCGACGGCAATGTCTTTTCGCTGCTGCTCGACCAGATCAACCAGGCGCAGGACGCGGCGACGGTGGCGAGGCGGATCATGGCGGTCTTCGAGGAGCCCATCCGTCAGGACGACGCGGAGATCTATATCACGCTCAGTATCGGCATCGCCACCTACCCCTCGGAAGGCTCCAACAGCGCCACGCTCATCCGCCTGGCCGCCACCGCCAGAGATTATGTCAAGAACAACGGGGGAAACAATTTCCAGTTTTCCTCGAAAACCATCAACAGCCTGTATGAAAAAAGAATGTGCCTTGAAAGCCTGCTGCGCAAGGCGCTCGAAAAAGACGAATTCGACCTGCACTACCAGCCCAAGGTCGATCTGCAAAGCGGACTGATCCAGGGCGTCGAGGCGCTGCTGCGCTGGAACAGCGGGCACGCCGGCATGATCCCCCCTGTTGAATTCATCCCCCTGGCCGAGGAAACCGGCCTGATCGTCCCGATCGGCGAAATGGTTCTGGAAAAGGCCTGCCGCCAGCTCTCGGAATGGCGTCGCCAGATCGCCCTGCCATTGTCCATGAACGCGAATCTTTCGGCGGTGCAGCTCAATGACAGCGAACTGATATCGACGCTGAACACGATCATTCTTCAGCATTCCGTCCCGGCCCGGGCGCTGACGCTGGAGCTGACGGAAAGCCTGCTGATGAACAATATCGAGGAAAAAATCGACCTGATGCGCCGGATAAGGGATCTCGGCGTCAGAATATCCATCGATGATTTTGGCACCGGCTACTCCTCGCTGAGCTATCTCAGCCGACTGCCGGTCAACGAATTGAAAATCGATCGCTCGTTCATCGTCAACACGCCGCACCTGGCCTATGACAGCTCGATCGTGGAAGCCATCATATTTCTGGCGCGGCGGCTGGGTCTGAAAACCGTGGCCGAAGGGGTGGAGAACCCCTCCCAGGTCGATTTTCTGAAACGCGTGAATTGTGACGAATATCAGGGCTTTTTATTCAGCCGGCCATTACCCGCGAAAAATCTCTATGATATTTTTCTCAAGCCGTTCGAGCGAAGCGCAATGGCGGCCGGTCGGGCGGAATCCGGGATGACGCCGTAGTCGTCGATGGCCATGAACGATAACAATAATAACTAACGGGGCTTCACTCCATTGTCCGCACTGCGCCTCAGTCCCAGCATCAGCATTACACTCGGTCTGGTTTCCCTGACCCTGCTGCTGTTCTTTATGCTCGACACCGTCGTTGGCGTCGTGCCGGACCGTCATGCGC
>DRPO01000259.1 GCA_011330835.1 Gammaproteobacteria bacterium
CCCTCCCCGCCTCACCAGCGCGTCCTCGCGCCATGAGTCCGAGAAAAAGTACGGAATATCGGGGCGCGAAACCCGTCTCGAAACTCACTTACCGGGAAAGGACAGAGCATCAGCGAAATACCCAACGCCTTCGCCGGCAAGGATGCCGGCGCCTCCCCAATTGCCCCCGCGTAACGTCAGCCGAACATCTCCGTCTGCTCGGCCCGCAGGCGGTCGACGAGCCGGCCTTCGGGAAGGATGACGTCGTCATAGGTAATCACCTGGTCTTTCGGGATGTCGTTCTTGAGGACGCAGCCCTCCGCCAGACTCATCGGCAAAAAGGATTCGGCGGCGGCGAGCGGGTAGTTTTCGGTGTCGCCGTAGGCGTGGAAACCGCCGATGCCGTCCAGGGTCGTTCCGGCTTTCAGGTCGATCTTGGCGGTGGTGATGACATCGACCACGGGGCCGCCGATTGGCGCTGTCGCGGCGTCCCCGAACAACACGGCGCGCGCCACGGTCAGGGGCGTTTCGAGGTGCGGCAGATGGTAGGGCGTGTAGAAGACGTACAGCGGGCCATCGCCCATTTTCAGGTATTGCGCGTATTGCTGCTTGATGGGGTTGTCATTGTAGCCCAAGACGAATACGCCGGGGCCGGGTTCGGCGCCGAGAATGTAGTCCACCAGTCCGCCGCGCAGCAGTTCGTCGACATCGAACAGGTTGACGGCTTCGGTGACGTGCTTGCACTCGGGGCCGTACATGCCGCGCTGGCCGACGCCGAAACCCGTGGCGTTGGCGACCACCGCCATCTCCATGGAAATCTTGGTGCCGTCGGCGAACGAGGTGATCATCTTGGGCTTTTGCTTGTGCTTTTCGGCGAACCCTTTCTGGGTTTCGGGGTTGCGGTAGTGATCCTGCAAGCCCTTGATGTTGCCGGCCAGCAGCGGTCGATAACCGATGGCGTCGACCCAGCGGAACAGGTTCATGACCACGCCCGGCTGGTCGCCATCGATATTGGAAATCACGACGCCGGCCTGATCCGCGTAGTGCTTGAGAATCGGGCCGACCACGGCGTCGAGTTCAGCATTCATCAGGATGACGTGCTTGCCGTACTCGATGGCGCGCAGGGTCACATGCGCGCCGAATTCGACTTCGCCGGTGGCCTCGACAATGGCGTCGATGCCTTCGGCTTCGCAGAGCAGCATGGGATCGTCGGTGATTGCGTATTGACCCCGGCGAATGGCGTCTTCGAGCTGGGCCACGCTTTCGACGGTCTCGACCGATTCGACGCCGGCCTGTTCATAGGCCACGGCGGCGGTGGCCAGCGTTCGGTTGGAGACGGCGACGACCTGCATGCCTTTGATGGCGGTCAGGATCTGGAGCACCAGGCCCCGGCCCATGTAGCCGGCGCCAACGACGGCGACGTTGATGGGGTTGTTGTTGTCTTCACGTTGCTTGAGCGCGGTATCTACAATGATCATGAGCGGTTACTTCGTCAGGTTGAAGGCTGGCCAGGCTTTGTCCTTGTCGGAAAGAATCAGGTTTTCGCGGATGGGCCAGTCGATATTGAATGCCGGATCGTCCCAGCGGATGCCGCGCTCGGATTCGGGCGCGTAGCGGGCCGACACCAGATAGTAGGCCTCGCTGTCGTCTTCGAGCGTCAGGTAGCCGTGGGCGCAGCCAGGGGGAACGTACAACATCCGCCGATTCTTGTCACTGAGCGTTGCGCCATGCCATTGCCCATAGGTTTCCGAATCGGGACGAATATCGACGACCACGTCGAAAATGGAGCCGCGCACGCAACGCACCAGCTTGGCTTCCTCATGCGGCGCGACCTGGTAGTGCAACCCGCGCAGCGTGCCGCGCCGGACGCTGCCGGCGAGATTGGACTGGATGAAATCGACCTCGATCCCGGCCTCGCGCATTTCATCGCGACACCAGGCGCGCAGGAAAAACCCCCGGTCGTCCTCGAAAGCCCGGGGCTCGACAAGCCACGCCCCGGACACCTCGGTAGGCAGAAAGTCCATCGAAGAAACCGGTCAGAGACCGATGCCCTCGTAGGTGGAGACCGCATAGCGCGGAATCATTCGCCGGCCATCGATCAGCACCGGCTCTTTCTCCAGCTTGCCCAGTTCTTCCGGCAATGTGCTGAACTCGTCCCAGCGGGTCAGCAGCAAAACGGCGTCGGCGTCCGCGAGCGTCTCGGGAACGGACTCGCAGTAGGTGATATCCGCGCCGTTGAACACCTTGCGCGCTTCTTCCTGGGCGATGGGGTCGTAGGCCCGGATCTTCGCGCCGTTTTCAACCAGCTTGTTGACGATGGGGATCGCGGGGGATTCGCGCATGTCGTCGGTGCCGGGCTTGAACGCCAGCCCCAGCACGGCGACATTGAGCCCTTCGTGCTCGGGAAAATGCTTGCTGAGCCGATCCAGCACCTGGCCGGGCTGCTCGCGGTTGATATCGATGACCGCGTTGAGCAAGGGCATCGGCTGCGAGGCCGCCTCGCCATGCGAGATCAGGGCCTTAACGTCCTTGGGAAAACAACTACCGCCGAATCCGCAACCGGCTTCGAGGTAGGTGGTAATCGCCGGGGTGACGCGCGTCCCGTCTTCCAGAATCGGCGACAAGCGCTTGTCAAGGTGAACCCCTTTCATCACTTCCAGCGCGTCGATGTCTCCGAGCGCGCTGCACAGGTTGCCGATTTCGTTGGAAAACGAAATCAGCGTCGCCAGCAGCGAGTTGGAGGTGTACTTGATCATCTCGGCGGTCTTGTTGTTGGTCTTCAACACGTCAACGCCGGCGAACGGGGCGTAGAGATCCGCCATGACCGCGTGCGTGCGTTCATCCATGCCGCCCAGAACGATCCGGTCGGGATTCATGAAGTCATCGATCGCCGCGCCTTCGCGCAGGAATTCCGGGTTCATGCCGACGCCAAAATCCACGCCGGCCTTCTTGCCCGAGAATTCTTCCAGCAGCGGCAGCACTTCGGTGTCGGTGGTGCCCGGCACAACGGTGCTCTTGACGATGACGACGTGGTATCCCGGCTTGTCGCGCAGCGCCGAACCAATGTCCTTGGCGACCTGGCGCACATAGGTCAGGTCGATTTCGGAGCCATTGAAGGGCGTGCCGACAGCCAGCAGCGATACGTCGGAATCCAGCACCGCGCTCCGCAAATCGGTGGTCGCGGTCAGTCGCTGGCCAATGTTGTTGGTCAGCAGGTCATCAAGCCCCTCTTCGTAGATCGGGCTCTTGCCGGCGTTGATCTTTTCGACCTTTTCCGCGTCGTTGTCAACACAGATCACTTCGTGTCCTTTTTCAGCCAGACAAACGCCAGACACCAGGCCGACGTAGCCGGTTCCCACGACTGAAACTTTCATTTACGCATCCTCCGCTTCACGATTGTCGGCGTACCAGAGCAGGCTGCGCTTGAGCCCTTCTTCCAGTTGAATGCCGGGACGATAGTCGAGATGTTCGACCGCCTTGTCGATGATGGGGCAGCGACGGTTGGGGTTGTCGGTAAGATAGTCCTTGTCGTCGCTGACCTCCATGACCACTTTCCCCTCGTAACCGAACAGTTCCCGCGAGGTCTCGACAACGCGATCCGCCAGTTCGCGAATGGATATCTCCGGCTTGTCGATGCCAATATTATAGGACTCGCCGTTCTGGCCCCGCGCGAGAATCTTGTAGTAGCCCACCACGGCGTCGGCGACGTAACAAAAGGTTCGGGTCGGCGCGCCATCGGACAGCATCACGATGTCGTTGCCGTCCAGCACGTTGCGAGCGAAGTCGGGCAAGGCCCGCCGATCGGTAATCTTCAGGCCAGGGCCGTAGTTGTTGAATGGCCGGGCGATGCGAATCGGCAGATCGTACTGGCGCGCGAAGTTGACGCAGAGCGTTTCGCCGTAGCGTTTGGACTCGTCGTAACAGGCGCGAGGGCCGGTGCAGGACACATTGCCCCGGTAAGTCTCCGGCGTGGGAATATTCTCGGGCGTCGGATCGCCGTAGATCTCACTGGTGGAATAGAACAGGAAACCTTCGACCGGCTTGCCCTTTTCTTTCTGTTCGAGACAGTAATCGAGCAGATGCCGCAAACCCTGAACATTGGCGTCCATGGTCTCGATGGGGTGCTTGCGATAGTAGATGGGCGAGGCGATGGTTGCCGCGTGGATGATAAAATCGGCGTCGCCGAATGACGCCGGCAAGGGATCGACCACGTCGTAGGCCTCGATGGACAGATTATTCTCGCCCCGCAGATCTTCCAGCCAGTCCGGAACGCCGCGCATGAAGTTGTCGTAGACCGCCAGATCGATTGGCGAATCCGTGAAATGGCGGTTCCAGTGAACAACCGCCTGAACCAGATAATAGCCCAGAAAACCGGCGCCGCCGGTGATGACCAGCCGCTTCCCCGACATTGTGGAGAATTCCTGACTGAGATGATCGCAAATGTAGCCCAGATCGGCGGCTACGACATCATTAGCATTTTTCATTTGTGAGTGGTCCCTGATATGAAATACTCAAGATAGATAATTATACCTCTCGCGACCAAGAATGCCCCATTCAGGCCGCGCATCTTTTCGCCGATAGCTGCGTTGAAAAAACTTGACGTAGCCCCACTATGCCCGCGTTTTTACGCCTTGCTCTCGACGAAAATCTACGCTACCTGAATGGGGCATTCTTGGTCGCGAGAGGCATAAGACGAGGACAAAATGGCGCTGTGCGGCTACCAGCACTTCCAGGGCGCGTTTCCGCTGCTCCAGAGTTCTTCCAACAAATGCTTGTCGCGAAGCGTGTCCATCGGCTGCCAGAACCCTTCGTGACGAAAGGCGTTCAACTGCCCTTCCTGGGCCAACCGTTCCAGCGGCTCCTTTTCCCAGGTGGTGTTGTCTCCATCGATATAGTCGATAACCCCCGGCTCAAGCACGAAAAAACCGCCATTGATCCAGGCGTTGTCACCCTTCGGCTTCTCGCGGAAATGCTCGACCTTTGTCTGAGCCTCTCCCAACGGAAAGGCGCCAAAACGTCCGCCGGGCTGAACGGCGGTCAGCGTCGCCAGTCCGCCTTCGCTCCGGTGAAATTCTATCGACTGCCGAATATCGACATTGCCAACACCGTCGCCATAGGTCAGGCAAAAGGTTTCATCGCCGATGTAATCGCGGACGCGCTTCAGGCGCCCACCGGTCAAGGTTGTCGGACCGGTATCGATCAGCGAGACCTTCCACCTCTCGGCGCCGTTGTTCAGCAACGACACCTCACCGGTTTCCCCATCGTAAAAGAGGTCGGAAACATGCCGGGAATAGTTCGCGAAGTACTCCTTGATGACGTACCCCTTGTAGCCGCAGCAAATGATAAATTCATCAATGCCCTGACTATAGTAGATTTTCATGATGTGCCAGAGGATGGGGAATCCACCAATCTCGACCATCGGTTTGGGCTTTATTGTTGTTTCTTCCGAGATGCGGGTGCCCAGCCCCCCCGCCAGTATGACTGCCTTCATTCGATGCTATTCCTTTGGATTTGGAGTAGTGACCAACAAGCCCGGGGCAAGATGCCGCGCACCCACTGACTATCCCAGGCTAACGTGCTTGATGCCCTTGCCAGCGTAGTTCTGCAACTGCTCGCTCTGGGCCAGGGGCAAAATCCTTCCCTTGGACTTGTCCCTCAAAACTTCATCAACAATCTCTTTCGTGATCTTCTCGGACTGCTCGGCAAAACCGTAAACAAAGGCTGTATCACAGATGGTGTTGATCAACCGGGGAATGCCGTTGCTGTGTTCATAGATGGACTTGAACGCGAGCAAATCGATAATGTCTGGATCGCCACCGACCACTTCGATCCGGTGCCGAATATATTCGAACGCTTCGCGAGGGCTGAGCGCTTCCAGAAAGTAATCCACCGAGATGCGCTGCGTGAGCTGCATCAATTCCGGCTTCAACAGCAAGTCGCGGAGTTCGGGCTGGCCCACCAGAATAATCTGCAGCACCTGATCCTTGTCGACGTTGATATTCGACAACATCCGCAGTTCTTCCAGGGTATCCGCGCCCATGTTCTGCGCCTCGTCGATGATCAACGTGACGCGCTTCTTGGCGCGGTGCTGCTTGTTGAGGTATTCGATCAGGTCATGGTAGAGCTCCACCCGATCCTTGCCCTTGTACTCCAGATCGAAGGCCAGCATGACCCATTTCAGCAACTCGCCGAAGGAATGGTGGGTATTGGTGATATTCCCGACCACCATATCCACGTCCTGATTCTGGATCAGGTGTCGAATCAGCGTTGTCTTGCCGCAGCCGATCTGCCCCGTGATCAGGATAATCCCCGCACGGTACATCAGACCATACTCGAGCAATGAAAGCGCTTCCTGGTGACGTTCCCCAAGGTAGAGAAAACCGGGATCTGGCAGCAGACTGAAAGGTTTCTCTGAAAATCCGTAAAATGCTTCGTACATCAGACTTATTCCCGAAATGTTGTATGGATGACTATCATCGCGCGCCCCCTCCCACCAGAGAAACGCGACCGGCCAACCGGCTAGTCTTCCCCATAATAGTAGTCGTAGTAGCCGCCATGCCCACTCTCACCCGACTTGTTGAGTACGACACCCAGAAGATTGTGAGGTTCAAGCAACTCGACCGCGCGCTTGAGCTCCTCCTTCTTGGTTTCGCCTTCCGTAGCAACCAGAAGAAAACTATCGATATATTCCGCGGCTACCATGACATCATCCACCAGCAGCGTCGGCGGCAAATCGTAAATCACGAATCTGGAAGGAAACTTGTGGCCAATTTCGTTGATCAGATGAAGCAAACGCCCGGCCCCCAGCAACTCGCTGGCGTTGTCCAGCGACCCTCGCCCTGGAGCAATCACAAAACCCTCGATACCTGGCGTGAACATGACATCCGTTAGCGGGACATTTTTCGTAAAATAGTCCCCCACCCCGACAGCGGGCTCGATATTGAGTTTCTTGCTGATCGACGGTCTACGCAAATCCAGATCCACCAGGATGACGGACTGCTGGACCGACCTTGCCAAGCTGTAGGCAAGATTGATGGACGTCAATGATTTACCCTCGCCCTTGTTCGCACTGGTAATCCCAATGCTGGTCCATCCGTTTTCGGAGAGAACGCGGTACAACTGCGTTCGCAACATGTTGTACGCCATGGTTGCGGACTCCATCTCGTCGCCACGCAGCACCAGGTTCTTTCGTAACTGGCGCGAGCTCAGCTCGACCGACCGTATATCGAGATCCGCGGCCCGGCGACCTTGCATGGCGAGGTTGCCCACGACCCCGCCGTATTCGCGTTTGACCTTTTCTACCGCCTTTACAATTTTCTTCATCGCCAAACCTACTTGTCCTGTGTACCCATAATCTCTGCGATCGGCGCCACATTGAAATTCACCCAAACGACAGCCGCGGCAACCACAGCCAACAAGACGGCCAATACCGCAACCTTGAAAAACTGCCCGCGCTTGACCACTTCGGCTTCCGTGTTTGACGTGATCATGGGAATCGTGCCAATCGGCTGGGCGCCGGTTATCGAGATCAGGGCTCGCCGACTGGTAACGGTTTCATCCATCGACTCAAGCACCATCACAACCGCGAAACCCAATCCGACAGACAACAAGGCTCCCAGCAAAACGATTGCCGGGCGGTTGGGCTTGACCGGTCTCCGAGGCAACTCGGCCTTTTCCAGAACCTCGAAACGATCGCCCTTCTGCTGCATTTCCAAAGCTTCCGCGCGTTCGGCCGCCGCCAGTTTCTTCTTGATGGCTCGGATTTCGCTCAGATTGTCGTCCCTGTCGCGAATCAGCGCATTGTATTCCCGCTCCACGCTGGGTCCAAGTTCCATCCTTTTCGCGTAGTCGTCCAGTTTTTCCCGAAGCAGCTTTTGGCGTTCCAGCAAGGAATCGAGTTCCGCCTGAGACCGCGCAATACCCGCCTTGAGACTGGAAAAAGCGGGATTGACCCTTTTCAGGGAATTGAATTCCTTGGGATTCGATTTCCGTTTTCCCAACGCCGATTGTTTCTCGAGACGAGCGACCTTTTTCTCCAGGCGAACCACGGTGGGATGGTTTTCGGAATATTTCTGCCTGGCTTCCGCCAGTTCGGTCCGGGCGATTTCCAACTCGTCGCTGGTTAGCGGCGAGGCTTCAATGTCTTCGACACTCCCCCCCAGGGAAATGATTTCCTTGCGGACCTTTCTGACGGCCGGGTGGGAAGGCGAATACTTGGAGATCAGGGAGTGATATTTCTGCTGGAGCGTCTGCAAACGACCCGTCGCGCTCAGGACGCGCTCACCTTCCTCGTTTCTGATCAATGTTCGATCTTCGTAAATATAGGGGTCGGTTCCCGCCAGCTGTCCCTGAAGCTGGAAGGCCGTGGAGCGCACCGCGCTGATCTGTTGCTCAAGCGTCAGAAGCTCACGCTCGGTGCGCTCCCGTTCGTTCTGAAGGATCTTGATCTGATCCGGCAAGGCGCCAACATGCTCCTTTTTGAACTGTTCGAGTTTTGCCTCGACCTCGTTGACCTTGGCCTCCAGTTTTTCCTTCTGTTCCTTGAGAAAGGCGGTTGTTTCCTCGGTTTCCTGCTTGCGTTTCTCAAAGTTTTCGGCCATGAACATCCGCACAAGCTTTTCAGTGACCTTCTGCGCTATCACCGGATCCCGAGGATACTCGAACGAAATCTCGAACGCCATCCGGTTCATCTTCTGGTTCCACTGCGTCCGGGTATTGATGATTTCCGGATTGACAGCCTTGACGTTGATCGCCTTTTCAGCCTTGTCGATGCGCGCCGCAATCACCTGGTCATCGTCTGGAGACTTGCCGGCGCCCGGAGGGAACAAGTTGAACTCATTCACCAACCGCAACAACGTTTCATCCCGCGTCACGCTGCGCACGAGATATTCAACGCTTTGATCAGCCTGCTCGCTGAAGGCGTTTTCCAGCAAATTGCTGGCCTTGGCCTGCTCCATCAGCACAAGGGAGGAAGACCGATATACAGGCGGCAACGTCATGGCCAAACCAACGGCCAGCGCCAAAACCAAGCCCGTGACCAGAAAAAATGGCTTTTTCCGGCGCTTGATAATCGCTATGTAATCGGAGAGCTTGATTTCCTGCTCTTCTTCGAGATCCGTTGTGTATTCGACCGGTGCGTTCATTTCGTCATTCTCAAATTTATCCAGTAGTTCTCAATAACCATGTAATTGGTGATCATGGAACAGGCTAGTACCCGATGCCCGCCTTGCCATAGGTCAGCGTGACCAGAAACTCGCTTTTATCCGCCGTGCTCCCGAAATCCTTGAATTCCTGATGCGATATCCTCAGACTCGCGGAGAGTTGCATCTGGCGAGTCCAGTCCCATGACAGGAATGGCCGGATCATCGAATAGTCCCGGTCGCTTTCGCTCGACAGATCGCCGATTTTTCTGGCGAAGATCAAACTGGAGTCCACCCCCCAATGCAGCCGGGGACTAAAGCGATAATCGAGATAGCCTTGCAAACGCGTATCCCGGCGAATCCGCCCCGCCGAACTGGGCGCGACCTGTTGACCAATCCCGATCCTGTAATTGTAGACTTCCTCGGTATGCGCCAGCGTTCCGCTATAAGCGAGACCGGAACGGCTTTCCTTTCCGCCCTCCGCGTTCAAATCCGCGTTCCACGCGCCGACTTCCAGCTCCACGCGATTCAGTTCCGAAAACCGCCGAACGAACCCGAAGCTGCCGCCAACCGTTTTCGAATCGAAACCGTTGTCAGGCGACTCGAAATCAGATTTATGGACTCTCAGGTTAACGTCGTCATGCTCGTTGACGCGGCGTTTGAAAGCGCCCCAGACCTCGTTGCTGTTATTATCCAGCAATTCCTGATTTTCCGTATCGGCCCACTGCACATTTCTGAAATTATAGCCCAGTTCGACGGCATTTCTGGGCGTCAGGCGATACTCCCAGAGGGTTCCAACAGCGATCCGGTTTCTGCGCGCGTTGATCGTCACACGCCCGGTATCTTCAAGTTCGCTGGTGATCGCGCTATCCCTCGCCAGCCCCAGGCTTAGCCCCAAGTTGCCGCGCAGTCCCTTCATCGAGGTCTTGAAATCCAGATACTGGTCAGACGTATTCAGATCGCTCTGTGAAGCGTAGCCGAGAAAACTCAATCTGGGCTGAATCACGGTCTCGACAACTCCGTCATCATTCCTCAGCGAAAGCCCCGCATCGAGGACAATGCCGGCGGAACTCTCCGGCTGGGAATCAACAAACCGGACATTGTCATCGTAACGCAGGGAAGAGCTAATAAAAGGCTCGTTCTTCCACTCGGCCGCGCCAGACGCCGAAACGCCAACGGCGCTCAGGCCAAGCAAAAGACAAAACGATCGGTATCTGACATTCATAATATGCTTCTCACGCCCTGGAATATCCCTTCAGCCCACACTTCTTTTCGCCAATGTGTTTTACGCCTTGCTCTCGACGAAAACCTACGCGACCTGGATGGGTGCTCCCGGGCGCGAAAAGCATGAGGGCGTTCCCCGAAATCCGCTTCACTACCGCTCGCCCAGTCTAGGGCACAACAATGGTATCGCCGCTGCGCAGCAGGATATTCTGCTCCAGATGCTTGCCGCGAATCACGTCGGCGTAGTTGAACTTGATGACCGACTGCTTCTGTGTCGCCGGATCCCGCCGCAGGATCTTGATCTTTTTCAGCGCCGCGAAAGGCGTCACGCCGCCAGCCATGCTCAATGCCTGCATCACATCGGTATTACCCGTCAGCACGTACTCGCCCGGCGTCTTGACCTGACCCAGCACGGAAACCTTGTTGCCGACGACCTCCTTGATCGAAACCGTCACCACCGCTTCGGGGATAAACTTCTTGAGTTTCTGTTTCACCTCGGTGCGCAACTCGTCAACCGTCTTGCCCTTGGCGTTCATGTCGCCAATCAACGGAAACGTAATCCCGCCGCCAGGGCCGACCGTAATCTCCTTTTGAAGGTCATCTTCGCCATACACCGAGATCTCCAGTTTGTCTCCCGGCTGGATGCGGTACCCCTGACTGGCGTCCTGGGCCGAGGCCACGAATACCGGCGTCGACGAAGATTCCGGGGAGGGAGCCGAGGCGGAATCACCCTTCTTTAGGGGGCCGCCGCCACACGCTGTCACAACCATCGCGCTGGCGACGATCATCAAAACGGTCTGAAGCAATCTTTTCATTGTCATGGGTACACAATCCTGTTTGAGTTAATCACCACTCCTCGGACCGGAATCTTGTCGGCGCTTGCCTGCATTCGCCGCCAATCCAGCCGCGAGGCCATCTTAGAGCCTCTTCGGGTCCGCGTCATCAGACAAAACCCTGATTGCTTCACAGTTTGACCAAACCGGAGGGGCTTATGGGCCAAAACCTTGCAATGGCGCGCAAACCGGCGATCCGATATACTTCTCGCGCCCAAGAATACCTCATTCAGGGTGCGTGGATTTTCGTCGAGAGCAAGGCGTAAAAACGCAGGCATAGTGGCGCTACGTCAAGTTTTTACCACGCAGCTGTCGGCGAAAAGACGCGCGCCCTGAATGAGGTATTCTTGGGTGCGAGGAGAAGTATAGAATCCCCGCCCAACATCCAAGCCTACCCGACGCCCATGCCACAGCCATCTCGCGACACCCTGACCGGATTCACCGCTCCCGACGCCATGCTCGACGAACAGATCATCCTGATCACTGGCGCGGCGGCGGGCATCGGCGCGGCGCTGGCGCGGCAATGCGCCGCTCTTGGCGGAACCACGATCCTGCTCGACAAGGATCTCGCCGGCCTGGAAAAGCTCTATGACGAGATCGAGGCCGCGGGCCATCCCCAACCCATCCTGCATCCGCTGGATCTCGGGGGCGCAACGCCGGACGACTACGCGGAGCTGGCGGAAACCATCGACGCGCAACTCGGTCGCCTCGACGCGCTGACGCTCAACGCCGGCTGGCTGGGCGCCTACACCCCATTCACGCAATGCAGCGTCGACCTGTACCAGAAGACCATGATGGTCAACCTGCACGGACACTTCTTCCTGACCCAGGCCTGCCTGCCGCTGCTTCAGAACACCCCGGACTCGCGGATCGTGATCTCGACCCACGCGGCCGACACCGCCTATTCCGGCCCTTTCGGCATGGCCAAGGCCGGCCTCGCCTCCATGCTGAAGATCCTGGCGCACGAACTCGATGGCGACAAGCGGGTCCGCGTCAACGGCGTCGACACCGGCCCCGTCAACACCGCCATGCGTCGACTCAACTTCCCCGGCGAGGAAGCCAGCCGCAACCCGGATCCGGAGGCCGTCATCAACCCGTACCTCTTCTTTCTCTCTCCGGACAGCCGCGACATCACCGGGATGAACTTTAGCGCCTCCGCAAGTAGCTGAAACGCATAAACATCCGATACAACAACGGCACAACAAACAGCGTCAGCAACGTCGACACCGCCAACCCCCAGACAATGGCGGTCGCAATCGGCCCCCACAGCAACGAACTGCCCCCCAACCCGGTCGCCAGCGAGAACAATCCCGCCACCGTGGTCAGCGAGGTGATCAAAATCGGAATCACCCGGCGCCGGGCCGCGTACACCGTCGCGTGCAACACCGACATGCCCGACCGCAGCCGCTGATTGGCTGAATCGATCAACACAATCGCCGCGTTGACCGCGATCCCCGCCAGCGCCACCACGCCGTAGAGCGTATAGAGACTCAACGGATTGTGCGTCACAAGCAACCCCATCACCACCCCGGTGAACGCCATCGGAACGGTCACCAGAATCATCATCGGCTGAAAATAGCTGCGGAACTGCGTCCCCAGAATGGCGTACATCAGCAACACGCCAAACAGCATCAGCTTGCCGATCGCGCCGATACTCTCGTTGATATCGTCCAGCACCCCGGAAAAATCCAGATCGATGGTGGGAAACCGGTTGCGCGCCTGCTCCCAATGCGCCACCAGATAGCGGTTGGCGTTGACGGTATCCGTCTTGCCCTTGTCGATGTCGGCCTCCAGCGTAATCGTGCGCCGGAAGTTGTAATGCCGAATCACGCCCAGCCCTGGTTTCAATTCACGTTTGACCAGGGTTGAAAGCAACACCGTTCCCCCGTCGGGGCGCGGCAGGGCGATATCCAGCGCCTCATCGACGCGCCGGGGATCCCTCCGCGCCGAACGCACCCGAATGCCAATCTCCTCACCCTGATCGCGCAGCGTGACCGCGATCTCGCCATCCACCATCAGCCGCACGGCGCGCATGATCACGTCCGGCGTCACCCCCGCCCGGCGCGCCGCGTCGGTATCGACCCGCAGCACCATCTCATCGATGCCGGGACTGTCGTCATCATCGATATCCCGCGCGAACCCCGAGTCTTCCAGCATCTTGCGCAGAAAGGCCACCGCCTCGCGAATCCGGCCAATGTCATCGCCGCGCACCTTGACGCTGATCGCCCGGGAAGTCGGCGGCCCACCGGAAAGGCGCAGGAAATATACCTTCAGCAAGCCGGCGGTATGGGTCACTGTCGGCCGCAAGGCCTCCACGATCTCGTCCACGCTCCGCCCGTCCGGCGCCTTCGGCTTCAGCGAGACGAAAATCTGGCCATAGCGCGCGCCCTGCAACGGCGCCATCTCGGTAAACATCTGCCCGACGTAGCTGACGATATCCCGCACCTCGCCCTCGCGAAACAGCGGTCGGATTTTCGTCTCCATCGCCCGCACCTTGTTCATCGTCGTCTCCAGCGGCGTCCCGTTGGGCATCTCGACATTAATATAGAACAATCGCAGCGGATCGGCGGCGAAGAAATCGGTTTTCAGCAAAAACCGGCTCGCCACCGGCGACTGCATCAACCGGGGATTCACCTGACCCGCGAACGCCGCCAGCAGCGCCATCAGAAACAGCGCCAGCACCCCGGCGATAATCCGCCGGGGCCGCCGCATCGCCTTGATCAACCACCGCGTGTAGCCGATCCGTATTCGGTGCAGCGCCCTCTCGCGAAAGCGTTGCATCGCCGATGGCCGATCGAAATCCAGCCGGATGGCCTGCACATGCACCGGCAACATCCAGAACGCTTCCACCAGACTGATCGCCAGCGCAGTGGTCACCACGATGGGAATCACCTTCATGAACTCCCCGAGAATCCCCGGCAACAGCATCAGCGGCAGGAACGCCGCGATCGTCGTCAACACCGCCGAAGTCACTGGCGCGGCCACTTCGCGCAACGCCTCCAGCGCCGCCCGCATGGCCGCCATTCCGCGCTGCATCCGGTAATAGATTCCTTCGACAACCACCACGGCGTCATCGACCAGCATCCCCAGGCTAATCACCACGCCCAGCAGCACCGTGACATTCAGCGTATGCCCCATCGCCTGCAACAGCCAGAAAGTACCCGCCAGAATGAACGGAATGCCGATCGTCGTCAGAAAAGCGATGCGAAAGCCGAGAAACAGCCAGGTCATCAGCAACACCAGCATCAGCCCCAGCAACGCATTGTTCTGCATGATGCGCAGCGCCTTGCGGGTGATCTCCGTGCTATCGTTGGTCAACGCCAGCGACACGCCCAGCGCCGCGCCGTCCCGGTTCTTGCGCGCGATATAGTCGTTCAGCCGGTCGATCAGATCGAGGGTATTGACCCGGCTCTTCTTGGTCACCGCCAGCATCACCGCGGGCCGCCCCTGGTAACGCACCTGGTGGCGCGGCTCCGCCACATCGCGCCGCACCTCGGCCACATCGCCAATGCGGATTTCCTGTTGCCGACCGATCAGCGGCAAGGCCGCCAGCGCCCGCGGATCGGCGGACTTGCCTTTGAGCCGAACCAGCCATTCGCGGCCATCCACCGTTTTCGAACCGGCCGAAACGTCCCGGTAATACAGCCGGATCGAATCGGTCAGCAATGAAGGCGGAACGCCAATCGCCTCCAGCCGGCGAGGATCGAAGTCCACCGCGATCTCCGGGTCATTGAGCGCGATCGGCAAAATCCGGTCCACCCCCTTGATCCGCTCCAGCTCCTTTTTCACCAACTCCGCCTGACGACGCAGATTCTCATCTTCCGCAACGCTGGACACCACGATCATCGCGGTCGGATAAGCGTTCGCCGTGGTCACCTCGAAAATAAACGGCGACTCGGCCTCGTCGGGCAACTCATCCTCCTTGTTCTGGATCTCGCGGCGCAAATCGATCACGCGCTTGTCGAACCGCGCCGCCGGCATCTGCTCGAAGCGCACCAGAATGCTCGACGTATTCTCGCGGCTGACGCTGGACACAAACTTGACATCCGACACCGAATCCAGAGCATCCTCCAGCACATCCGTCACCTGGGTCTCGATATCGGACGCCGCCATCCCCGGCACGATCGTCGTAATATCGATCCAGTTGAAATTGATCTCCGGATCCTGCTCGCGCGGCATCTGCCCATAGGACAACGCGCCGACAACCAGCACCAGCGCGAACACCAGGTTCGCCAGGACGTGATTATCGTAAAAACGCTCGATCGTCTTCACGAGCGCGGATCATCCAGCGGCTCAACCGCATCGCCATCTTGAAGCGTGAACCGCCCCTGCTCCACCAGGCGAGTCCCGGCGGGCAACACCAGCGGCGCATCCTGCCCCAGCCGCGCCTGCGACACCGGCAAGAAATGAGCAACCCCCGCATCGACAATGAACACGCCCAACCGCCCGTCCCGCTCCACCAGCAGACGCGCCGGCAAATGCGGCGTCTTCAGACGCCACTCGATGCGACCACTGGCCCCCGGCAACGGCGCGGCGCCCAACGGCGTCAACCGCACCCCCTGCCGCCGCGACCCGGGATCAAGCGCCGGCAACACTGCCCGAAGCTTCACCGGAAAACGTTCCCCACCCGTCCTGAACAATACCTGGGAAGCCGCGCGCAACCCCGCCAGATCATCGGCGTCCACTTCGGCGCTCACCTCCGGATCGCCGGTGTCCAGCAGCTCCAGCAACGGCGTCGCGGGAACCGCCAGCGCCCGCACCCCCGC
>DRPO01000260.1 GCA_011330835.1 Gammaproteobacteria bacterium
ATCCTACAAATCGCTCAACGAGGCGCTGACCCATGGCGGCATCCACACCAAGACGCGCGTGCATATCCGCTATGTCGATTCCGAAAAGCTGGAGTCGAACGACATGAGCGAGCTGGAGGATGTGGACGCCATTCTGGTTCCCGGCGGTTTCGGCAAGCGCGGCGTGGAGGGCAAGATCATCGCGGCCCAGTATGCGCGGGAGAACAAGATTCCCTATCTCGGCATCTGCCTGGGCATGCAGGTGGCGGTGATCGAATACGCGCGCAATGTCGTGAAATTGCAGGACGCTCACAGCACCGAGTTCGCGCCCGCGACGCCGAATCCGGTGATCGCGATGATTACCGAATGGCAGGACGAAAGCGGCAAGACGGAAACCCGTGACGAGGATTCCGACCTGGGCGGCACCATGCGGCTCGGCGGCCAGAAGTGCCGTTTGCGGGAAGGCACGCTGGTGCGCGAGCACTATGGCAAGGAAATCATCATCGAGCGCCATCGTCACCGCTACGAATTCAACAACCTCTACCGTCACAAGCTGGAAGGGGCGGGGCTGGTCATTTCCGGCGTTTCCCTCGACGGCGAGCTGGTCGAGGTCATCGAACTGCACGATCATCCCTGGTTTGTCGCCTGCCAGTTCCATCCCGAATTCACATCGACGCCACGCGAGGGGCATCCCCTGTTCTCGGGCTTTATCCGCGCCGCCGTGTTGCAACACAAAAAATCCGAAGCAGAGGAACAGGTTCTGTGAAACTGTGTGGTTACGAGGTTGGCCTGAACCAGCCGTTATTTCTCATCGCCGGCCCCTGTGTGATCGAGAGCGAGGCGCTGGCGCTGGAAACGGCCGGTCAGTTGAAGGAAATTACCGGCGCGTTGGGCGTACCCTTCATCTACAAATCGTCATTCGACAAGGCGAACCGCTCCTCGGCCAGCAGCTTC
This sequence comes from Gammaproteobacteria bacterium, assembly GCA_011330835.1. Taxonomy (GTDB): domain Bacteria; phylum Pseudomonadota; class Gammaproteobacteria; order UWMA-0217; family UWMA-0217; genus HyVt-560. Next base: position 934 of record DRPO01000260.1, read on the forward strand.
CGGGGGCCCGGCATGGAGCAGGGATTGAAGATCCTTGAACGGGTCAAGCGCGAGATTGGCGTGCCGGTGCTGACCGACGTTCACGAGGATACGCCGCTGGAAGAAGTCGCCAGCGTGGTCGATGTCCTTCAGACTCCGGCGTTTCTCTGCCGTCAAACCAATTTCATCCAGAACGTCGCCCGCCAGGGCGTCCCGGTCAACATCAAGAAGGGCCAGTTCCTCGCGCCCTGGGACATGGGCAACGTGGTGGACAAGGCCCGCGCGGTCGGCAACGACCAGATCATGGTCTGCGAGCGCGGCTATACCTTCGGCTACAACAACCTCGTCTCCGACATGCGCGGCCTGGCGGTGATGCGCGAGACCGGCTGCCCGGTGGTGTTCGACGCCACCCATTCGGTGCAACTGCCGGGCGGACAGGGCGCCTGTTCCGGCGGACAGCGCGAGCATGTGCCGGTGCTGGCGCGAGCGGCGGTCGCCGCCGGCGTGGCCGGGCTATTCATGGAAACCCATCCCCAGCCCGACAAGGCGCTCAGCGACGGTCCCAACGCCTGGCCGCTGGGCAAAATGCAGGCATTGCTCGAAACGCTGGTCAGCCTGGATCAGGCCGTCAAGGCCAGCGGATTTATCGAGACCACGCTGGCCTGATCGGTCGGCGCGGCTCCCATTCGTAAACTTTCAACCATTTGCAGGAAAAACAATGGCGAACATAAAAGATGTCAAGGCTCGGCAGATCATTGATTCCCGTGGGAACCCGACGGTCGAGGCCGATGTGATCCTCGACGATGGATCGATGGGACGCGCCGCCGTCCCTTCGGGGGCTTCGACGGGCGAGCGCGAAGCGATCGAGTTGCGCGATGGCGAGGCCGCGTTTGGCGGCAAGGGCGTGCTCAAGGCGGTCGGCAACGTCAATGGCGCGATTCGCGACGCGGTGGTTGGCATGCCGGTCGAAGCGCAGGCCGACATCGACCAGAAGATGATCGAACTCGACGGCTCGCCCAACAAGGGCAATCTGGGCGCCAACGCCATCCTGGCGGTTTCGCTGGCGGCGGCGCACGCGGGCGCCGCCAGCGCCGGCCTGCCGTTATATCGCTATCTTGGCGGCGAACAGGCGCACATCATGCCCGTGCCGATGATGAACATCATCAATGGCGGCGCCCATGCCGCCAACAGCGTGGACATGCAGGAATTCATGATCCTGCCCGCCGGCGCGCCCACTTTTTCCGAAGCGCTGCGTTACGGCGTGGAAGTCTTCCATGCGCTCAAATCCGTGCTCGCTGGGCAGGGCCTGAGCACCTCGGTGGGCGATGAAGGCGGTTTCGCGCCCAACCTCTCCTCCAACGAGGCCGCGATCGAAGTCATCCTCGAAGCCATCGAAAAAGCCGGCTTCAAGGCGGGCGACGATGTCTACCTCGGGCTCGACTGCGCCAGCTCCGAGTTTTACAAAAAAGGTGAATACAGATTGGATTCCGAAGGAAAGGTCTTCGACTCCGTCGGGTTTTCCGACTACCTGAGTAGCTGGGTCGACCAATACCCGATAATCTCCATCGAAGACGGCATGGACGAAAACGACTGGGACGGCTGGAAACTCCTGACCGAGTCGCTGGGCGGCCGGGTGCAACTGGTCGGCGACGACCTGTTCGTAACCAATACGGAGATTTTGCAGCGCGGCATCGACGCCGGCGTCGCCAACTCGATCCTGATCAAGGTCAACCAGATCGGCACCCTGACCGAAACGCTCGCCGCCATCGAGATGGCCCGCGAAGCGGGTTACGCCGCCGTGGTTTCACACCGCTCCGGAGAAACCGAGGACGTCACCATCGCCGACCTGGTTGTCGCCACCGGAACCGGGCAGATCAAGACCGGCTCACTGTCGCGGTCGGATCGCGTCGCAAAATACAATCAACTGCTCCGGATCGAAGAACAACTGGGCGGTCAGGCGGTCTATCCAGGTAAATCGGCTTTTCGCCACCTGAAAGCCTGAGGCGGAACCGGGCGCTGATCGCGCCCGCTCCCGAAACAGGGGGCGGACCGGAGCGCATATAAATGCCCAGATGTTGGGGTTATCGCCATTTAAGGCGCTATATGTAGTTGTTATTCGTAAGATTTACCTACATTCTGTTTTAGGTTTGTCTCGCAACTTATTGTATATTATAATAATTTTTAAGCGAGTTAAGTGGCGCGCGCCGAGGCGGGCGCGCTTCGAGGCGACAGGGTTGGCAGGAAGCCGGGCCTGATATTGATTTTCACGCGTCGACATAAACAGGCGCGAAGTGCAAAGAGCAGGGAATGAGAGTTCTGATCGTCATATTTTCAGTCATGCTGGTTACGCTGCAATACCGTCTCTGGATCGGGAGCGGCAGCTTTCCGGCTGCGTGGAAACTGGATGCGGCGGTCGCGGCCCAATTGAAGGAAAATCAGCGCCTCGAAACCCGCAACCTGGCGCTGGAAGCCGAAGTCCGGGATCTGAAAACCGGCGATGCGGCGATCGAGGAGCGCGCTCGCAGCGAACTGGGCATGGTCGGTCAGGACGAAACCTTCTTCCAGATCATCGACAACGGGCGCGCCGATCCCGGCGGCCAGTACAAGCGCGCCGCCTGGCGCTGCAAAGACAAGGATAAATGCATACTCCCCGGCTTTGGGCCGTAGTCCCGGCGGCCGGTCTTGGCCGTCGCATGGGCTCCGAGACGCCCAAGCAGTATCTCAAGGTGCTCGGCATCCCCGTGATCGAATATACGCTGCGCAAGCTCGCGGCGGTTCCGCAGGTGCGCGGGATTATCGTCGCCATCGACGCCGACGATCGCTGGTGGGACAGGCTCGAACTCAAGTTCCGGAAATCCGTCAGGGTCGTGACCGGCGGCGAGGAACGCATCCACTCCGTGCTCAACGCCGTCGAAGCCATCGAAGACCCGCTGACCGAAAAGGACTGGATCATGGTCCATGACGCCGCCCGTCCCTGCGTCACGCTGACCGACATCCAGAAACTGATTCACGCCGTCGAATTGCACCGCTGCGGCGGCATCCTCGCCGCCCCCGTTCACGACACCGTCAAGCAAGTCAGGCCCAACAGCTTCGATATCCAGGAAACCATCGACCGCAGCCGTCTGTGGCGCGCCCTCACGCCCCAGATGTTCCGCGCCCCCCTGTTGCTCAAGGGCTTGCGGGCCGGTCTGCGACGCTCCAGCGAGATCACCGACGAAGCCAGCGCGCTCGAACTGCTGGGTTACCATCCCATGCTGGTTGAGGGGCGGCCCGACAATATCAAGATCACCCGACCGGAAGACATGGCGCTGGCGGAATTCTACCTCGGCCAGGAGGCCGCGGCGCTCGGCTTCTGAGCGCCTTGGTCGCTATAGCGGGCGCCCCCGGCTCCCTGGGAGCGCCGGCGTCCCGCCGGCCCACCCGGCAATGTCGGGCGCAGCCCGACGAGCCGAAGACGCTCCCAGCCGCCGCAAGTCCGCTTGCGTTCCCGCGAGAGAATCCGCTATCGTCGCCAGCATTCCCGACCAGCGCCCAGCCGCGCCACCCGACATGCCCCACTCCATCCATATCATCGGCAGCCAGCGTCTGGGCGGCGCCGAGAGTTTTTTCATGCGTCTGGTGACTGCGTTGAACGCCAGAAACCACGCCGCGCTGGCGGTCAGCCGTCAGATCGGAAGAGC
>DRPO01000261.1 GCA_011330835.1 Gammaproteobacteria bacterium
CGGCGGTGCGCGCCTCGCGCAAGGGATAATCCGCCTCGATGGTCTGCATGAACAGGGATTCCACCAGCGGCGAAATCAACTGCGCCATCAGCAACGCCGCAGCGATCAGCAACATGTAACGGTTGCCAAACCACGCCTTGCGGGCGCCGCCATAATCCGTGCGCAACAGCGGCGCGGACGTTTCACCGTTCGATTCCTTGTAGAGTCCCCATCGGCTCATCAGCACGGTCAACGCAACAATGACGCCAATCACCCCCGCCGCGACCAGCAGCAAATCCGGCGTCCGCAGCGGCGTGTAGCGAATCAGCAAGGCCGCCAGACCGCTTCCCACGGCGCCGCCCGCCAGCCCTCCCGCGCCGATCAGGCCATACCAGCGCTTGCCTTCGTGGGTGGAATAGACGCCATTGGCCAGACTCCAGAACTGCTCGACCATCACGACGCCGAAAATATCGACGAAGATATAGAAACCAATGGCGGAAAATTTCCCTGAAAAATCAGAGAGGAACCGAATGACCACCAGCATTGTCATAAAGAGAAGGGCCGTGCCGATAACCACGCGCTCCCGCCGAAAGCGCTTCAGGATTTGCTGATAGACCGCAATGAACGCCAGCAACGCCATCGCCGACCCGATCCAGACAAAAGGCAGCCCATCCACGCTGATCGCATCGAGAATCATCGAACGACTGGCCGGTTTCAGCTGATATAACGCCGTGATAATCAGAAAGAAATTGACAAACAGAATCGCTGACCGCAGGATCAGCCCCGTTTTTTCGCCTTTCTGATGCAGATTTTGCCCGGCCATTACCGCGAGATACGCAAAAGTCTTCCGATAAACCTCAACTTTCCCCGATATGCGACTCGATATAAAGGACATTCTCTACACTTTTACTGTTATTTTGTTGCTTTCCGTCACCCAGGCGCAGGCCGCGCCCCCGGATCTGGACAATAGCCGCGACGCCATTCTGCAACAGGATCTGGAGCGTCATCTGCGGCGAATGGGGTTGGAAGAGGCCGTTGACGCCGGCAAACTGGCGGTGGCTTTAGTAGATATTACGGACGAAGACCACCCAAAGGTTGCGGCGGTCAACGGCGACAAGATGATGTACGCCGCCAGCCTTCCCAAGATCGCCATCCTGTTCGGCGCGTTCAAACGCATCGAAGCCGGCGACATGGAACTCAACGAAGAAACCCGCAACCTGCTGATCCAGATGATCCGCTATTCCTCCAACCAGGCCGCCAGCGAAATGCTCGACAGAGTCGGAAAACCCTATCTCGCCCGCCTGCTGCAATCGCCGCCCTACCGGCTCTATGACCCCGCCCGTAATGGCGGACTCTGGGTCGGCAAGGCCTACGGAAAAAACGACCTTTGGAAACGAGACCCGCTGCACCACCTCTCCCACGGCGCCACCGCGCTGCAAGTCGCCCGCTTCTACTACCTGCTGGAACAAAATGAACTGGTCTCCCCGGCGCTCACCAGGGAAATGATGGAAATCCTCAGCAAACCCGGCATCACGCACAAATTCGTCAAGGGACTGGCGGGAGAATACCCCGGCGCCCGCATCTATCGAAAATCCGGCACCTGGAAACAATGGCACGCCGACAGCGCCCTCGTGGAACACGACGGCAAGCGCTACATCGCCGTCGCCCTGGCCGAAAGCTCCGAAGGCGGGCAATGGATGACCAACCTGATCGTCGCGCTCGACAGAATGGTTCAGGCCCCCGCCCCCTCCATCGCCGTCTTCGATCATTCGGAGCCGGTATTCCTTTTCTGAGCTGGGCGCCAAGATCAGATTCCATACCCGCCCCAGCGCACCCCCGTCATTCCCGCGTAAACCCACGGTCATTCCCGCGGAAGCGGGAATCCAGCGCCTCATTCTGAATTCGTCCCAATAATCAACGCGGGTGAAGAGGTTACTCACCAGCAAGCCGCTTTGCCTTTTCGACGAGTTGTCCGGAAATGAAATAGCGCTGCTGGCGGAGCTTTTCGAGACAAAGCGTTACCGAGTCGATTTGCCCCCGCCGCTTTGCGTGGAGCAACAGGCCCACCGTGCCAGTTACGGAGACGGAGCGCGCAACCGCTACACGGCGCGCGGATTTGTCATCCAGCACAACCGGGCATTGCCGGGACAACGCCAGTGCAATGCTGCTTATCTCGCCCGCGCCCAGGTTGACCGGAAAGTCCTCCAGCGAGAAATCCACGAAACCGGTTCGCTCAATCCACCCGGCCTTGGCCGCTTGGGCGATGCACATGACGTCTTCCCGCTCAGGTTGGAACTGACTTTCTCGCCAGACGGACTGGGTCATCAACACCTCGTCGAACAGCCGAGGGAGTATTTCCAACCTGTCCAGCTTCGCCAGCGCGATCAGTGGCCCGCTGTCGAGTACGATCCGCCTAATCGAAGATGGCGAGTTCATCTTCCAGTTCGTCGGCGGGATAGCGCGCGGCAGCCAACCCGTGCCGGGCCAGTTCCTCGGTAAATTGGGCTACCCCTATCCCGGCCAGCTTGGCGGCTTTCTCCAGACTCAGCACCTCGTCCTGATAGAGCTTGATGGCGAGGCTGAGCAGAACGCCGGACTGGATCAGCGTTTCGTCAAAGGGCAGCGCCACGAACACGGGGCGGCCATGCTTGGTGATGAGGGACAGCTCGCCGGATTCCGCGTCTCCGATCAGCTTGCCCGTGCGCTCTCGCAAGTCTCTTACAGTGAAAGTGTCCATCGATGTCTCTCAATATTGTGCTATCAAATGGTAGCACAACAAATTCACAACAAATCCGACCGGACGCAAGTTCGTGCAAATCCGGCGCGCAAAATTCGGGACACCCAATGACCGCGCGTCAAGGTGGGTGGTTTCTGGATCCCGGCGTTCGCCGGGATGATGGTTGTTTTTGGGATGACGGTTGGTTTTTGTTTATGCGAAGCCGGGATCGGGTGCACCAGGGGGGCTTCGGCGAAGACTTGTCAACTGTCGTATCCCAATACGGGCGCCAGCCACCGCTCGACGGTTTCGATTCCCATGCCCTTGCGCTCGGCGTATTCTTCGACCTGATCCCTTTGGATTTTGCCCAGGCCGTAATAACGGGATTCCGGGTGCGCGAAGTACCAGCCGGAAACCGATGCGCCGGGGCGCATGGCGTAGGATTCGGTCAGTTCAATGCCGATGCGTTTGTCGGGTTCGATCAGGCGCCATAGTGAGGCTTTTTCGGTGTGATCGGGACAGGCGGGGTAGCCGGGCGCGGGGCGGATGCCCTGGTAGGCTTCGGCGATCAATTCATCGTTGCTGAGTTTTTCGTCGGGGGCGTAGCCCCAGAATTCCTTGCGCACGCGTTCGTGGAGTCGCTCGGCCAGCGCTTCGGCGAGACGATCGGCGAGCGCTTCGAGCATGATGGCGTTGTAGTCGTCGTGCTGGTCGCGAAATTTCTTCAAATGGGGTTCGATGCCGATGCCGGTGGTGACGGCGAAGGCGCCAATATAGTCGGGCTTGCCGGTTTCCCTGGGGGCGACGTAGTCGGCCAGCGAGAA